>JAYWHS010001204.1:0-6549 GCA_043777635.1 Kofleriaceae bacterium
CGCTGGCCGTGCGCGATCGGGCAGGCCACCCCAATTTCTGCAGTTCGCAAATCGTGCGTCTATCTCAAAAGCTGGCGAATCGTCGACGGTAAAGTCCGCCCGTCCGCCAGTCCGCCCGTCCGTCAGTCCGCCCGTCCGTCAGTCCGCCCGTCCGTCCGCCCGTCCGCCCGTCCGCCAGTCCGCCAGTCCGCCAGTCCGCCAGTCCGCCAGTCCGTCAGTCAGTCCGCCCGTCCGCCCGCCGGTCCGACGACTAATTTCGTCCGGTTTCCGGCCACCGGCCTCAATCCGCTCTCCCGCCAATCCTACCGTTCAAGATTTAATGCATACAACCGCGGATCAAATTTGCGCAGGACATACGACAACCGTTTGCGATCAAGTGAAGGTCGCAAGATGGAGATCACCGTTGCCGCAGTGATCAGTCTTACTGCAGGGGCTTTGCCATCGGCGTCGATCCGTTGCACGCCATGTTCTGAATTGAGTGCCGAGCCGCCGATGTACCAACTTGTTGGACCGGCGTACGAAATGGTTCGGATACGAGAAACGTCAGACTTAATCGAGCGCCGCAATTCACCCGATGCCGAATATTCAACTACCGAATTCCCATTGTTAGCCACCGCGATATGTTCGCCATCGCTCGACACCGCGATATCCGCCACCTCAGGCAAACGAAAATCGCCGTGAATGATGTTGCCAGTTTCCGGATCAATGCCCGAAATCACGTTGCGTTTGTCCGCGTCGGGTTCTTCGATAATGAAGCATGGCGCCATGCGATCGTCGGCGCACCGTACTGCGGTGCCGATGCCGCTAGGCAGGGACCACATTTGTTTGCCGGTTGACAATGAATATGCCGTAAGCTCGCGCTTGCCATTCAATCGCGTAGCCACGATTAACGTTGTGCCGTTGCGGGTTGCATTCGCTGGATCGCCCTCCAGCTGAATGCCGGTATCGCTACGTTGGGTGCCAGCTACGCGATAGACATGGTGGTCTTTGGCCTCCCAGCTTAGCAAATCGCCGTTATCGAGCCAGCTCAAAAATCCACCGGCCCACGGTGCAGCCGAGGTGTCATTTTGGTCGATGGCCGTGAACGCTGTCATCGGGATAAATATCGGATCGCTAAAGACCATGAAGGCCCGTTGATTCGCGATCAAAAGTTGGCCAATCCAACCGGTTGCCATTTGAAAGATGAGTGACGCCGGTGCAAAGCCGCCTTGGTCGATGTGCGCTTTGTAAATTGAAGGATTGATCGTTGTGCCAGTTGCAAACCAGATTTCAGCGTTGCCATTCCATGCTAAGGCAGTGCCTTCGGTTACCGGCATCGAGCGCTTTGTCGCTTGTTCAACATCGATAACTTCAAGCAACGTATCGGTCAAATAAGCAAAACGCTTGCGATCAGGCGACACACTCAGATGCTCGATGTGTTGGTCGATATGCCAACGCATCGTCGGCTGGCCTTCGACAAACAATTCTGTGTTCAACGGCGACCCAGGGGCTTCGAGTAGCGCGCCTACGTCAAGCTGGCCCCACCACAGAGTAGCGTCACGTGGTGCAGCGATATCGACTAACGAGTCTTCAGGAATACGCCAGCGCTGAATCCGCAGGGGAGAGGTTGGCGCCATGAGGAGCGTTTCGTCGTCGACAAAAGCTAACTTGGTAGCCCAACCGTTGGTAGCTTGGACCTTTTTAGTTAGTTTTTTGGCGTTAACGTCGAGCAGCCAAAGTGCATTTGGCGATGACATTGCAATTCGGTCACCACTGGGCGCGATCGCCAGGCGTATCGGATGTAGTAAGTTCAGTATTTTGCTACCGATATATCGCGTGCCGTCAACCGTTACGACAGCGCTTGGGATGCTAGCCCCCTCAACGACCGTGGACCGATTGGCCCGCAAAGCGATCACCGACGCAACCAGCACCGCTACCACCGTGCCAGCGCCGAGTGCCATAAACACGCGCGGTTTACGCGAAGGCATCGCCAGCCGCAACTCAGCGAGCAACGTTGCCATGTCCGGCCAACGGTCGGCGGGCTGTGACGCAAGGCCGCGTAACAACGCTTGGCGAACCCGGGCCGGTACCCGCGAACCTTTGGGCACTGGTCGAATATGATTTTCTACAATTGCTCTGATCAACTGCGGTGCAACGGGATATTGCCGATCAACGTCGATGTTAAACGGCCGCTCGCCGTACAACGCTTCATACGCGGCGACACAAAAACTGAATTGATCCGCGCGGGCGGTGATCGCACCACCACGTAGTTGCTCGGGACTCATGTAAACCGGGGTGCCCATGAGTGCGCCGGTGACGGTTAGATCGACATCGTTGAGTTGTGCTGCAAGCCCCATATTTGCGGTGCTTGCACGCGACGCTGGCGACGTGCTTAGATCTGCCAACCCAAAATCACTGACGCAGACCCGGCCTTTGACTTCGACTAAAATATTGTCGGGCTTAAAATCGCGATGGAGAACGCCGGCGTTGTGCGCCGCTTCGAGGCCTCGGCCGGCAAAAAGCATGATGCGCAGCCATTTGCGCCAATCACGAAGTTCTTCGGGACGCCGCTTGCGAAGCAATTCACCCAGCGGCTCACCATTGATGAGTTCCATGGCGATGAACAATCGATCATGGGATTGATCGGCATCAAAAACCGCAACCACCGATCGATCCGAGACTTTGGCCATCGCCCGGGCTTCGCGAAGAAATCGCCCGGCAGCATCGTCATTTTCAATGTGACGCGAATGCACTACCTTGATCGCAACGCGACGATCGAGGTTTGGATCTTTCGCAGCCCAGACCACGCCCATGGCACCGGCCCCCAACCGCTCGATCAACCGATAGCGCCCTAACGATTGGCCGGGCTGCAACTCGGCGCCGCTAGCGCGGATGCGGGGCACCGATGAAACGGTTTCGCCAAATCCTTCGGCACTTGCCGGAGCAGTGGCCTTGAGTGCTGCGGAGTTTTTACGCCGTTGCTTTTTGCTTGCGAGAGTAGGTAACGAAGTTGGGCTTTGCGACAGACTCAACGGGTCAGCGCCGTCGTCGTCATCCGGTGATGAATCGTGCCCCATGAGGGGCAAATCATAGCAGAGTTCTCTAGGCGGCAAATCACTGGTTGCAGCGTTGATTTCGTGACACCTTGCGCCCGTGGCCGCCCAAGTAATGAATGGCAAATATGTGGTGATTACTGGCGGTAACGTTGGAATCGGCTTAGAAACTGCGCGGGGCGTAGCCAAGCTCGGGGCTCACGTACTGATCGCCTGCCGAGATGCCGCGCGGGCGGCGCATGCGCGGTCTGAGCTCAAACGTAGCGTGCCCACAGCCACAATCGAAGTTGTTGAACTGGACCTTGGCTCGCTTGCCTCGGTCAAACGTTGTGCCGAAAGCCTCAACCAACGTCTGCCGAAACTGGATGTCTTGATCAACAATGCTGGGGTATGGCCGCGTCAACGCCGCTTCACCGCTGATGGCCGCGAACAAACCATGGGCATTAATCACCTTGGTCACTTTGCACTGACCAACCAACTGTTGCCGCTGTTGCGCAAAGCGCGTGGGCGAGTGGTGGTCGTGTCGTCGGGCTTGCACGCCCGCGGCACTATGGCGTGGGACGATTTGATGACTGCGCAAGGCGGTTTTTCTGGCCAGCGGGCCTACGCCCAATCAAAATTGGCGAATGTGTTGTTTGCCAATGAGCTAGCGCGGCGTGAAGCGCCGTATGGTGTTACCGCGAACTCGCTGCATCCAGGCGTCGTCAAAACTCAGTTGGCGCGCGAGTTTCCGGAGTTGCTTCGCACCGTCGCTGGCGTGGTTATGCTCACCCCAGAAAAAGGTGCCCAGACGTCGATTTATCTGGCGAGCTCGTCCGAACTCAATAATGTCACGGGCAAGTACTTTGACAAATGCAAGGCCAAAGCACCGAGCAAGGCTGCGTTGCAAGTGGCGGATGGTCAGCGCTTATGGGACTGGTCGGTAGCCGAAATCGCTCGGCCAGCAGAACCTACGTCGTAGGCGAAGGTCGGAAAAACCTAGGTCGCTGGCGCAGTATCGCTAGCGCGTAGGCCTGCGGCGGTTAGCCCTAATAATGCAGCGTTACGCAATTGCTCAGCATCGCGGCCGATGCGGGCCGACGCATTGATGCCATTGAGCAAGACCAACAAAAAACTTACCACATCGTCGACATTACGATCGCTGGCGATGTCGCCCTCGTGTTGCGCGCGCACCACGGCGTCGTGAATTAGACTCTCGGTTTGCGCTAATGCGTTGGTCAGTAGTTCATGGGTTTCGCGCCGCTTGCGGTCGCACTGACTCGCCGCTGCTTGTAAAAAACAACCGCGGGGAGCTTCGTTGGTTTTGCGCATCGACGCGATACCAAGAAACAGCGTGCGCAGCCAAGCCGCCCCTGACGGCGCGGCGCTAGGTAGCGGCATTTTTGCAGCGAGTCGTTCAAGGTAGTGTTGGACAGCGGCGCGAAATAGACCTTCTTTGTCACCAAATGCAGCGTAGATGCTGGCGCGGCCTAGGCCGGTTGCTTCGGTCAAGTCAGAAATCGATGCACCATCAAAACCTTTAGTCCAAAACACTGTCAGTGCTTGGTCCAAGGCTTTGCGTTCATCAAATTCGCGCGGGCGCGCCATAGTTCAGATTGTAGCTCAATCGTCGTCGGTACACACGCTACATCTCTATTCCAATGGGCCACCCTCTGAGATTTTTCCTACCGAGCGATATTCTAAGCGGATGGCACGCAGCAAATGCTCCTGGGTGAGTACCGAGTCTTCGGCGGCAGCCAAAAAAGCCGCCCGCAGTACACAATTGCGAACTGCGCCACCCGCGAAGTGGAATTTGCGAGCCAGGTCAGCCAAGTCGAGCTTGCCCGTCGGGAGTTGCGGCGGTAGGTGCTTGCGCCACAACTGTTCTCGGATTTCTTCGTCGGGAACCGGAAACGTCAACCGAAACGATAACCGACGTTTGAAGGCCGGATCAATCGCCGTGCCAAAGTTAGTCGTCAAAATTGCGATTCCAATAAAACTATCGAGTCGCTGCAACAGATAGTTTACTTCGAGATTGGCGTGGCGATCGTTGGAGGTTTTAACTTCAGTGCGTTTAGTAAATAACGAATCGGCTTCGTCGAACAAGATGATGGCGTGGCCATCTTCGGCAGCCGCAAACACGTTGGCCAAATTGCGCTCGGTTTCGCCGATCCATTTCGACAAGATTCGCGACAGGTCGACCCGGTACAAGTCCAAGCCGAGTTCCCGGGCGAGGGCGCCGGCCACCATAGTTTTGCCGGTGCCAGGTGCGCCTTGAAAGAGCGCGGTTAGGCCACGCCCGGTTGTTGCAACTTTGTCCATGCCCCACTGCTCGTAGACTTTTTGGCCGAGCCGATTGCGGGCAACAAACTCTTTGAGGCTATCGAGCACATCCGACGGCAGCACCATGTCGGCCAACGCGGGTAGTTGGGTAATGCGCTCGGCGACATCGCCAAGGCGATTCTGCAAATGTTGATTGACGCCGCGGTCGACCAACTTTGCAATATCTCGATCGGCTGGTGGCGCTCCGGCCACGCCGGTTACAACGTTGTGAATTGTGCCTGGGCTGATCCGCCAACGCGCAGCGAACTCGGCGTATTGATCCGTTGGTAGGCCGTAGGTTGCGAGTTCGTCGCGCCACATTTCTTGGCGCTGCGTCGCAGAAAGCGGCAGCAAGTCGACGTTCCAGTACCCAGGTGCAATGAGCGGTTGTTCCTCGGCGTCTACCCGCAGCACCAACGGCCCATCATAAGCATCGAGCAGTTTGCCCAATAAAACCCGGCGCTCGCGATCGGTATTGCCCAGGCCGTCAAAGCCGGTAACACATGGCACCCAACCGGCGAGCCGACACCGGCGCAATGCATGTGCAAGCTCTGGTAACAGTGCGTCGCCATTACCGATCAGCGACGGCAATTCTAAGATTTCGAGCCGGCGTTGCGCGTTGTGGGCCAACGCTTGTGCGAGCGTAGTCCGGCCGCTCGATGCCCGACCGCGCAGCACCAATCTGGTGTTGGTAGGTTCGTTGGCCCACGCGGTAATCGCTTGCACCGCCGCATCATCGACGATGAGTTGCGCAAGCGGAGGTGCTGGCGGGCGAGGCGCGCGAAAAATTTCTGGATCGGTTGCTAATGGATCCCCGCGCAACCGAGCCAAAATCAACGGAGCTACGCGCAGTGGGGCCAAAGGCCGTCGGTGATCGGACTCGTCATAGATGACCAAGCCGCTACTGTTCAGCGCTGCACCGCGCATTAGTTCTTGTGCAATGAGATGAGGGTTCACTTGTGGGCCTAACAGCTGGCCAAGCAAATGCTCATCAACCGGGCCGCGACTAGGATCATTGGCCGCGATGCGAAACAGCTGGTTTACCGAGCCCCAAAGTTGCGGGGCCGCGATGAGGAACACCAACATCTTGGTCATTGGGCTAAGGTCGAAATCAATGGCCAGCTCATCCAACGGCAGCAACTGATTTTCTAGCTGAGCCTCGAACGCAGTTACATCTTGCAGCGCTTGTACAACACCACGTTCGGCTTCTTGCATT
>JAYWHS010001205.1:0-1960 GCA_043777635.1 Kofleriaceae bacterium
TGCGACCGCGACACGCTCCAGAATGCTGGTGATTGGATCAATCGTCTTGCTAGCTTTTTTGCCAGCCCACGCTGGCTGACTTAAAAGCGTCATCACGACCGCTGTAACCAAAATGATAATTTTCTGCATTATGCAAAGCTAACATATCGAGGCTATCGATTGGCTATCGGTAGCCGTTCACAGAACCTAGCGTCGGTCGTAGGCGTGTTGCGTCTTACTAGCTGCTTTCGGCTCATGGTGGGCGCGGCGGTTGCGCATGGCTGGATTCCGACGTAACACATAAGGCCATGACGCAACGCGAAGTTTTTCACGCGCTATTACAAACACCGGCGCCGCGAGATCAACGCGTCGCTCACGTTGCAGCTACGTTGGTATTCCCACGTAGCGATCGTGTTTTGATTTTCGTTTTATCGTTCGGGCTATTGCCTGCGTTCGTCGGTGCCGTGTTGGGGTTTGCCGCCAGTATTCCTGGCCTACCGGCTATCTCTGTACCGGAATCGTTTATTCCTGGGCTGTTCTTCGCATTTTTGATTACGTGGATTGGCGGGACGACGTTTTACGTACGACGACGGCATGGACAATTTGTAGATGTTGCCCAATATGGCGTGGTGCATCATGTGCTGCCAATCTCAGTTGACAGCACTGCCCACCGCACGTCGCGTCGCGCTATTTTGGTGGGTGGGTATTCAGGTACCCTCAAGACGGCGGGCACCAACGGTGTACTAATCAAGCCAGGTAACCGCCGCGCAATTGCATTGCATGTGAACGGTATTTCGGCGTCACGCGTAACATGGAAAACCAATGTGCCGACGGCGACTGTGTTAGACGACTGAGACACCGCAGCAACTCAGTACGCGCTTAGGCGGATTTCGAGTTGCGCGGGTGTGACACCGTCGATGATGATTGCAACAACACCCGCGGTGAGTTGCCAACTGTTCGACTTGCCGGCGCTATCGACGTTGAGCATCCGGTCGTTTTGATATGCCGCGCTGCGGTTTAACGAGGTTCGGGCAACGCCCGGCGCGGGCCGTGTGCGCAATTCATATCGGCCCGGCGTCGTGATTTGAAATTGCATGGCGACGGCGGGGTGCTTGTCTGGTAAGACATCGCCATTCAACAAGGTAACGGGCAACCATGTGTCTAACACGCCGGTCGCCGTGGTCGGTGCGCCTGCCGCACGACCGACCGAATCGGGCCACGGGTTGGTTCGCCGAATATCAGAAATTTGGAAGTGGTCGCGACCACGCGGCCCATGACTGGCGGAGCCCGACCGTTGCTGGTACGCGAAGGAGCCGACCCCGGTGCACACAATCTTGGTGCCATCGGCTGTGGTCGCAAACGTATCGATCGCAAAATCGGCAATTCCCGCGGCTTCGGTCGCGCCGGTGCGGCGCCCAATTGTTAAACGAGTGGACGCCATTTTCAAATACACCGGCCAGCCGCAGATCGCTTGCGTCATATCGCCGTCATTGCCGGTGCCTGGATACGTTAGAAATCTTTCAATGGTGGATTCAAGGCTTGGTGGGCGGCGGCAACCAAGGCTGGTGACGGCGACAGCCCCACAAACTAAAAAAATGCTTGAACGTGTCCGTCGTTTTGTCATTTGAGCCATCCCTACCTCGCAGTTGTTTTTTACCATCGCAGCTTTTACCGAGACAACCTACGGGCCCCATCGCAGCCTGGCACCGTCGCTTAGTCGACTTCGACAACTTCAACAGGTTGCTGGCGGCCTGGTACCGCAGTTTTGCCTAGATCAATATACTCGGCGGCGTTGGGCGCAGCTGTGCGAACTTGCGCTGATGCTAGAATTTGCTGCGGGCGGGCCAAATGCTCCAGTCGCGCCGCGACGTTTACGGTATCGCCGACGCAGGTGTATTCCATGCGTGTCTTTGAGCCAAAGTTGCCGACCACCGCCTCGCCGGTGTGAACACCGATGGCCAGATGCACGGTGAGGCCATGT
>JAYWHS010001206.1:0-1959 GCA_043777635.1 Kofleriaceae bacterium
TGGGCGCGGTGCTGCAATTACCAAAATGGCGAAACTTGCGAGCGTACGCGATGCGCTGGTGATTAGCCGCGACAACTCCGGCGAATTAGCTCTCGGTACGTGGCGAGATCAAGCGCCGGGTTTTGCCAAACCTGAACCAGCCGCACGCACCACACCTGAACAAATATTTGCCAGTATCGCGCCGCCGCCAGCGTCGCCCGAACCGATTGGCCCGGTGGTCCTTATTCGACCACCAACGACGACCGTGCAGTGGTACCAAAAGCGTTGGGTGCAAGTCTCGGTAGTTGGTGGCGTGTTGTTATCTGCCGCCGGCATTGCATTGGCGGTGACCGCAACACCCGATCGACGTGAAATTAACAATGCGTTCGAATGGCTCAGCAAATGAACAGACGCTGGCACCATGTTGTCGCGATCGCGTTAGCCTTCGCACTGCAGGTAAGCTGCGGCCCTGATGGCGCCTTGCAGTTGCAATTACAATTAACAACGGGCGCCGAACAAACCTGTCCAGCGACCTCGTGTTTGCAGATTCCGATTCAATGCGAAGCTGTGGTTAGCGTGCGTATCTTCAACCCGGCGACACCCTTGGCGCCATACGTGCGCATCTGCGAAGATCTGCCTGCGACGGATAACATTTGCAGCCTCAATCGCATGCAATTGCCGGTAACCAACGTGCCCAACGAACGGCTCGAAATTCAAGTTGCAGTATTTCCGAAACGTGGTGTGCCGCGCATAGATGGTCAGCCAGTTTGCCCAACCAACATGCAGTTTTCGCCCACCGGCAAACCTACCGGGTTAGGCCAAGGTGCAGCGATTGCCGGGCGCGCGTTCTATTCGCCCGACGACGAACAAACCGTGGTCGACTTAGGCTGCACCGATTTGACGTTGGTCAGTGGCGCAGCCTGTGCGGGCCCCACCGACGTCCAAGTTACCTCGTCGGTCAATGACTTTGACAGCGGGGTATTTCTGGCGCCAGCCTTGGCAGATGCGGTGGCGGTCTCCATCGGAGAACCCAAAGCCCAAGCGAATCCGCTCTCGGGTAGCCTTGAGTGGTCGCTGGCCACTACAAATCTTGCCACGCTCATCCGTACTGGGTCAGTGCCAGTGCCGAGTTGGGCCGGCACGTCACCAAATCGATTTCGGACATCAGCCTGTATCAACGTCCTTGAAGACGGTGCGCAATCGACCTCAACCATTACGTGCCGTGCCGCTGACGCAAATACCAACAGCATCGATGTTCAGGGCTATCGGTTATCGCGGCAGAGCCTGGCTGAGATTTTGAACACTTTGCGACTGCTATTTTTCCCAGACGAAGGGCTCGTCATCGGCATGGTGCGAGATTTTCAAGGCAATCCCGCCACGGGAATTATGGTACGCGCCTCGGCTGGCACGGTTGCGTATCTCAGTGCCGACCGCAGTACCGTCGGTGGCAACGTCACCAGCAGCAGCGGCATATTTATCTCGCGCTCGGCGCCGTTTGAAACCACGTTCAGCGCCAACGGCAATGTCGCTCCGGTGGTGGGCGGCTTGGTGCTCGGCAAAGTCACGATCGTGATGTTGGAGTTGATGCCGCCGCCGAATCAGTGACCGTTGTGCTTGTGAACCCTACCAGGTTGGCCGACGATACCAGCGTGCGTCACGCTGTAATTCTTGCTGGTGGAAGTGGTACGCGGTTGTGGCCACTGTCGCATCGCGCTATGCCCAAACAACTTTTGCCGCTGGGTGCTGGCGGTGAAACATTGCTCAGTGCGGCAGCCCGCCGAGTCGTCGGTGTCATTGCCGCGCCGCCGCTGGTGATAACCGCTACCGCGTTTCTGGAAGCATCGCGCCGCGCGTTGCCCAACGCCGAGTACATCTCCGAACCGATCGGGCGCAATACCGCGCCGGCGCTGGCATTGGCAGCCGCTCTGCTCGTTGCCCGCGACCCCGGCGCAATCATGGTTGCATTGCCGGCCGACCAGC
>JAYWHS010001207.1:0-6519 GCA_043777635.1 Kofleriaceae bacterium
GGCTTCTTCTCAAGACTTTTGAGCACTGCGTCTTCGAGCTCGGCAGGCATTTCCAAGCCGCGCTGAGTCATCGGCACGGCGGCTTCGCCAAGATGCTTGGTCATGATTTCAAAGTGGGTTTCACCGTCGAACGGGGTGTCGCCAACCAGCGATTCGTACAGCGTTGCACCAAGCGAATATATATCGGTGCGCAAGTCGACTTCTTGACCGCGCACTTGTTCAGGTGACATGTAGCGCACCGTGCCCATGGTTTGGCCGGTCGCGGTTAACTTGGTCGAGGTCGTCATCTTGGCGATGCCAAAGTCCATGACCGTGGCGGCACCGTCGCTCTCGCGCACCAGCACGTTCGACGGTTTCATGTCGCGATGCACGATGCCACGGCTGTGGGCATACTCGAGGGCTTTGAGCACATCGACGCAAATCTTGGTCGATAACTGCCAATCGAGCCGCTTGTTCTCGATGATAACGCGTTCCCAGGTTTTGCCGGCGACGTATTGCATCGCCAAAACAAACGATCCATTTTCTTGGCCAAAATTGTACAAGTGCACGATGTTGGGGTGATCGAGCGCCGCAAGCGCCTTGGCCTCCTCGATAAACCGGCTTTTCACTTGGCTATGAGCAGCCAACTCAGGTGGTAGCAACTTGAGTGCAACTTCTTGGTCGGTCAGCGTGTGCCGCCCCTTGAAAACTACACTCATGCCGCCTTGGCCCAACACATCGACGAGCTCGTACACACCCAGCACTGTGGCACCCAGCATGCGGTGCGATCCGGTCGACGTTAACACCGCGCCACACGTTGCGCAGCGCACGTCAATATCCAGCACCTCAGCGCCGCAGGCCGTACACTTCACAGCGAAGCTCCGGTGATTTCAAAGCCTGGGACGGTGGCCAGCCAGGCTCGCACTTCGGCTTGCACTTCTGCCGGGTACTCAACCGGCGTGTAATGAGTGCCGCCAGCGATGATCGTCAAGCGCGAGCCAGCCACGGCTTGATGAATTTCGCGGGCGGTTTTAGGCGGCGTCAAAATATCTTTGTCGCCGGTGACCACCGTGGTTGGGACCCGTACCGTTGCCATCACATCGAATGCATCATGTTCATTCAAGCGATTGAGCAGATCTGAATAAATGCGCCAATCGATGGTTTGAAAGCCAGCTGCGACCGCTCGAAAAATCTCGATATCGATGGTGCGGGACACCATGCCAGCAGCCACCATGGCTTTGACCAACAGCTCGGTGCCTGCGATCTTTTTGGTAACTGCACCGACCAGGCCGGCTTGCGCTTTGACCAGTTTTAGCAATGTTGGAATCGTTCGCCCAATCATCTGCGAGCCTAACACCGTGCCAAAAGCGCGACCGTAGGTGCCGTTGATCAGCATCAAGCCGGCTACCCGATCGGCGGCGGCGCGGACGGTTTCAAGGCAAACTTGCACTCCCATGGACCAACCTGCCATGGCGAATTTATCGACACCCTCGGCATCGAGGATTTCTAACAAATCGGAAACTTGATGGGCC
This sequence comes from Kofleriaceae bacterium, assembly GCA_043777635.1. Lineage (GTDB taxonomy): Bacteria > Myxococcota_A > Polyangia > Haliangiales > Haliangiaceae > JABFXX01. Next base: position 1,512 of record JAYWHS010001207.1, read on the forward strand.
ACCGTGTTAGCGCGCCGATCAGTGGCAGCGCCGGAACTATATAGGCCGCGGTAGTCCCAACAAATCACGCGATGATTAGGCACCGCGCGGTAGACGTGTTGGAAAGCCAAATAGGTGCCACCCAATCCATTCGCAAGCACGAGTGCCGGCCCTGCGCCTCGCACTTGGTACCCAATTTGGGTGCCATCTCGCATGATCAGATGGCGCTGCTCAATACCTGGGACCATGTCGGTTCATGCTAGCTCAGCTGCACAAACCTCGCTACGTGGCGCACCCAAAAATTAGGTAGGTCGTGCGCTCGTGCGTCAGGGTTGGCCCGCCGCTAGAAACTAAGTGCAACTGCCAGGCGAACCCGCGAGTAACTCTCGGGTGCATCGGCTTGTGGTGCAATCGAGCGCGCTGCGACATCCGTCGGACGCGCTTGCATTCCATCGGTTTCGCTACGTTGACCAAATCGCATGTCACCAAGCAGTTGCAACGCTGGCGATAGCTGCCAACGCAGACCGCCACCAACTTCAGCAAAAGTTTGTTGCGTGGTCCAGGTATTTCCGACCTCAGCATCTTGGGCCCCGATGCCAGCCAGCAAATACGGGGTCAAGGTATTGCGCGGATGGGTTTCGTAAATGGCTGCGCCTTCGATGCGACGGTCAACGCGCGTGCCTTCGCCCATGCGCGAGCGGCCGAGTTCACCTTCGAGCAGGAAGTGGGGAGATAGCCGCACCCGGGCCAGCAAGCCAACATCGTCACCTTGCGCGTCATTTTCAGTGGCGACACCACCGGCAAATACGCCAATGGCAAAACGCGACAACTGAGGCGCTGGAGCGACGTATTGATAGGAACCTTGGACCTGGGGGCCCGCTACCGGGTAATACGAAGGCACAACAGGTGCCGCGTAGGTTGGATACACGTAGCCGCCTGGGTAATAGCCATCTTGATAGACTCCGCCACCAACGACGATCGTGCCTGAAACAAACGGCCGCGGGGCCGGTCGCCAAACCCGCGCTGGCCGCGACCATCGAACGCTGCCGCCAACATGGCCACCGACCCGCACGCCACCGCCAAAGTGGATGCGAACACCGGCCGAAGCCGGCGCAGCAGACGTAAGGAGCGATACGACGGCGAGAGAAGAACCAACTAGGATTGCGAGTTTGTTTGCCATATGTGCCTTTAGTGATTGGACGCGCCAACCAGCAAAAAAGTTTAATGCATAGTGCAGGCCAGCGCAGCCTCAAGATCTCCACCGAGGAAAAACTACGCAAATACAAAATGTTAGCTGCTGATAATCTTACGTGCTCGACGGTGAACCGTGAAAAATTCTGCACTGATTCCAGTACTGACGCAACTGCGATACAGGCCGGGTGTCCTGGCAACGCGAACTATCTACAAAATTAACTGCTTGCGGCCCGCTTGACATCCCGAAGGCGCGGTCCGTAGAGTCCCGGCCCGGAGGTTTCCCTTGTCTGAACCAAAACGCCCGCAAAGCAAAGATATCAGCGACCTAAAAGCTCGCCTCGGGCTAAAAAAAGGCGCTGCAAGCGCAGAGCCCCAAGCCGGCGATTCCGGCTCGGCACCCGCAGCTGCGTCGCCACCTGGACCCATGCGCGGACCAACGTCGGCGTTTGCAGCCGTCACCCCACCACCTGGCATCCATGTGCCACCGCCGCCTGGAACGCAACTTGCGCCGATGGCCGCGCAACCAGCGCAGCCCGTAATGCCAAACGCTGCCGACGATCCATTCGGTGCAATGAATGCGATGGCGCAAATGCGCTCGGTTCAGCGCGCGCCGGAGATGATCATCGTCAACGATGGCAAGCCGGTTGAAAACGTTGGTGCCAGCGGCAAAGGTGTTGGCCTTGCCAAGATGATCGTTCCTGCGATTGTCGCGTTGGGCTTGGGCGTTGCAATTGGCCAAATGGCCAAAAACGGCGCGCATTACAACGAAGGCATTCGTGGTGCTGGCGATATTTTGACCGTGGTCAAAACCTCCAAAAAAACCATCAACGAACTCGATAAAACTCTCGACGATTTGTCGAAAAACAACTTCAAGCCAACCAAAGAGCTAAGCGCCGAAGTGGCCAAGCTCGCAGGCAAACTAGAAGTCAAAGAAGAAATTGTTTTTCGTTACAAACAGAACTCGCTCGACTCGGCTGTGTCCGGTCGGACGTTGGCGTTTTTTGCCGGCATCGCTGAAGTAAAATCGATGCTCGACCAACACACCAAAGCGGCCCAATTCGACGACATTGCGCTGGTTTCATCCAAAGCAAAACTCGATAAAGCTGCGATGTCGCCAGCAGAAAACGCCGCACTCGCAAGCATTGGCGCCACGCGCTACGGCATCTTGTTGAACAACCCAACCGCCGAAGAAGCCAAAGGCGCTGGCGGCTCGTTAGGCGCGTCTTTTGTTGAACTTGGCAAGCCGCTCTGTGGTGATGGCAAAGCCTCTGATTCCGCTACGTGCAGCGACGGCGTCACCGGCTTTCAATATCGCAGCGACGGCGCTGGCGCGACCTGGGCCAATGGCAAGCTCGCCAAGGCCAGTCCCGGCGACAACGTGGCACCGAAGTCATTGTTGCTACTCGACAAGAGCGGCACGTTGCTCGACGTGATCAAGGGTTCACCTGAGACCGCAGCATCGGCCTTGTACACCAAACGTTTGAGTACCATCTTTGCGCGGGTTAAAACCCTGCTCGAAGAAGGCAACAAGCTCGAAGCTGACTTGACCAAGAAATCGCGCGAAAGCAAGAAGTTCACGTTCTTCTTGTAGGCATCGGCGTGGCGGTTGCGCCATCTGTGGCCGTCGTCGCTTCGCGATGAGTGACCGCGCTTCACAGCGCGGTTTTTTTGTAGCCTGTGTTTTGACTGGAGCAGCGCGCTGGCCGTCGAGGACTCGCGTTCGCCGGTTACTTCATGCTGGGTGCAGCGACTGCTGAACCCGCCGCAGGTGCGACCGCAGCAGGTGCTACTGGCGCAGCCGCCGAGCCTGGTGCAGGCGCAGCCGTCGAACCTGCAGCTGGCGCTAGTGCCGAGCCTGTGGCTGGCGCTACTGCCGAGCCTGTGGCAGGCGCGACCGCCGAGCCTGTGGCAGGGACCGCCGAGCCTGGCACAACTGGCGGTGTCGCCGGTGCAGGCATCGGCGCAGGTGCCACCGGGACTTCTTTGCGCTCTTCTTTCGGCTTGGAGTTACAGCCAAGACCGTCGGTGCAACCGGAAAGCGCAAATACCATCGCAACACTAAGTAGTCGGTTCATACCCGGCGGACTCTACCCTGGCCGCGCGCCGAAGTCGACGCCGTGTCATGGCTCGAACGGTCCTGCCAGTACGCACAACCCTATGCGCGAAGTATCGCCCCCTGTTGGTCCGTTGGGAAAGGCGTGGCCAAAGCCAAGCTTGAGCCGCCCTCCACCACCTTGTACATGTCACCAACTGGAGCCGATGGGCGGGAATGATCCGCCGACCTACGGTTTACGAAACCGTTGCTCTACCACTGAGCTACATCGGCCTGTGCGAGCGCAATAGGTACCCGAGACGGCGGCGGGAAGCAAGAGGGTGGAAAGCACGCGAAGGCGATTTTTAGACTTGACGACAGTTCGAAAGATGTCTAAGTAACGAAGCATCACATGGACGCCGCAATCGAAATTCGCTTGGCCCGTATCTTCGCTGCGCTGTCAAACCGGCACCGCTTGCAGATGTATTTGCGGTTGCTCGAAGAAAGCCGCATCGACTTATCCAAGGGCCGCACCCATGAGTGTTTTTTAGCCAAACTGTTGGGCGATGCCCGCATCACTGCACCGACGGTATCGCATCACGTCAAAGAGCTTGCCGATGCCGGCCTAATTCGTACCCAACGCGAAGGCAAGCAACTTATTATTTCGCTCGAACCCACCGCCTTAGCGTTGGTGAAATCAGTTTTTGCTGGGGCTTTGCCTCGGCCTGCCCCTTCAAAATAACAAGGTAGTTTATGGCCCACCGTGAGATCATTATCGAATCATTTGGCGACGCTGACCGCACCATGAAGTTGCGCGACACTGCGTCGCGGCCCCCTGGCCCAGACGAGATCGCGATCGATGTCGCGTTTTCGGGCATCAACTTCGCCGATATCGTGATGCGACTGGGCCTGTACCCTGACGCCCCGAAAAAGCCTTTTGTGCCGGGCTATGAAGTATCTGGCCGGGTCGCAGCGGTTGGCGGCAACGTGAAAAACTTTGCCGTCGGCGATGAAGTCGTCGCAGGTACAATCTTCGGCGGATACACCTCGCATTTGGTGGTCGCCGCTGGCAATGCGTTTAAGCGCCCTGCCCATCTAACGCTGGAAACCGCCGCAGCGCTGCCAGTGACGTTTTTCACCGCGCATATTGCGCTTGCTGAGATGTCGCGCGTACGCAAAGGCGACCGCGTGCTGATTGAAAGTGCTGCCGGTGGGGTCGGTATTGTCGCGACGCAACTAGCCCGTGCGGCCGGCGCCGAAGTTGTGGGCCTGACATCAAGCCCGCACAAAAAGGCCGTCATCGAAGCGTTCGGCGCAACCGCGATGACCGAAACCGAATTTGCCGCAGCGACCACGCTGCCGAAATTCGACATCATTCTCAATTCATCAGGGGGTGCATCGATCAATCGCCAGCGCGAACGCTTGAATTTCACCGGCCGCATTATCTGCTTTGGCTTTTCGTCGGGCATCAAAGACGGCAAACGATCATTGCCGCGTGCCGCGTGGGCTGCAATTCAGATGCCCCGGGTTTCAGTGCTTAAACTTTTCAACGCTAACACCGGTGTGTACGCACTTAACGCTCTGCACATCATGCGCGATCCGGCATGGTCAAAGCGCTTGACCCAAGCGGTGCTCGATGCCAGCGAGTTAAAAATCACGCCGCATGTTGGCAAGGTATTTCCGGCCGCCGATGTCGCCGCAGCGCATCGGGCGCTGGAGACCAAGCAAGCAACCGGCAAAGTATTGCTGGCCTGGTAGCCGCCACGTCCAGCCATGCGCCGCAGATGGTTATCGCTTGCGTCG
>JAYWHS010001208.1:0-6504 GCA_043777635.1 Kofleriaceae bacterium
TTGACTTCATCGAACGTCGCGTCGCCAACATCGGTAATGTAGAAATTGCCGTTGCCGCGATCGACGCTGATGCGGTACGGATTGCGCAGTCCACGATCCCAAATAAACGGATCGCCCCCGGGTGCGTTACCAGTCGCCGGTGCAACCCCTGGCGTTGCGGTGTTGATCCGCAAGATTTTACCTAGCTTAGAATTAACGTCCGAAGCTGGCGACGGACTGCCATGGCCATCACCAACGCTGGCATACAGCATGCCATCGTTGCCAAATACCAACGAGCCGCCAGCTTCACCATAGGCCTGGTGCGGTGCGGCAATGAACTCTGCAACCATGGTCGGCGTTGCTACATCCGGGTTAACTGAGCGCCGGAATTCTTGAACCACCATGCGGGTTGGCAACGTGTTGCTTGGCTTGGCCGAGTAGTACACAAAGAACCGACCACTGGTGAGGTAGTCCGGGGCAAACGCTAGACCCAGTAACCCACCTTCGGCCGAGGCATCGGGGATTTCAACGTTGGCCGTGATATCGAGAAAGGTGCCAACCACCGCGTTGTTACGGATCAGCTTGATGCGGCCGGGTTTCTCAACGACATACAACGTGCCGGGCGTAGCGTCGCCGCCTCGGGGCGCGGTGACAAAGACCGGTTGCACCAAGCCGGCGCTCACCACCGGCTGCAAACGCATTGCGGGAATTGTGCCGGGCATGGTGCATAGCGGATCTGCATCAATCTGCGGCCCCGCGTCGGTGATGTTGCCGTCGGTGCTAGGACCGTCGCCGTTGCTCACCGGCCCATCGGTTACCGTTGCTTTGGAACCGCAAGCAGCGCCCAGCGCAAGGGTACATATCCAGCCAGCGCCTAGAGAAGTTGGTACGCGAAACATCGGCGCATGATACTCGGGCTGGCGTTGCAGCGACATCCGAAAATACAAAACGCCGACTGCATGCGGGCAGCCGGCGTGGGTTAGCTCACGCTACCTGGTGAATCAGTCGTTAATGATGACAGATACGCCTTCGAACGAGCCAGTGCGGATCCGAATGCCTGCGGCATCAGGGGCATCGGCTTGGTAACGCATGACCCAACGGTCCATGGCCCACGCAATCGCAGGGAACAGACCGGTGTCGCCGACATTCGGCAGGCGCAGTTCAGCGAAGCCGCCACGGAAGAAATTTCCGGTGACTACACCGACGCTGTTGGTCCCACCGAGACCGTCATCGAATGCAACTGCAAACATGAGCCCGTTAAAGGCGATGGCGGGTGGTGAAATTGGCAACATTTGGGTGTTGGAAACCAGCTCACCGCCAAGGTATTGCGCGGCGGTGCCACTGGAGGTTAGCGCGATCGCGTGGAGCGCAACCCGATTGTCGCCGAGGCCTGGGCCGATCGACCGCACCGATGCGGCAGCGATAGTGAACCCGGAGAAGCCTGGCAAGAAGCCCTCTTGGCGGAAAATCGAACTCGAGAAATTCCCCGGGAATTGATTTTGGTCAAACGTGAACGAACCCAGTGGCCCACCGGTTGCGGTCATCCGAACCAACTTGCTAAAGCCGTTCGACGCGTAAATAACCGCGTACGGTGCCAGCACTGGCCCGCTGCCAGCGTCGTAGGTGGTGACGTTACCGGCGCCAACAAACATCAGCGTTGGATGGAAGTGGACGAAGGTGTCGGCGGTGGTGACCACTTGCTCATTCGAACGTGCGCCGGTAGCGATGTTCACGGTGCGGAAGTACAAGTTGTTGCGGCTGATTGATTCACGACGGTAAATCACGCCGTACACGCCGGTCAGCGTATTGCGTGCAACCGAGAAGTCGGTGGCGTTGTCGGCGGTAGGTGCCACCAAGGTCTTGGCAACCAACACGGTGCCGGTTAGGGTGAACCGCTGATACGTGATGCCCGTGGCATCCGAGCTAAATGTATTCCACGCAGCGACATCTGGGCCGTTGCCGTCGTCATCGCCATCGAATTCGACGATTTCGGTGGTTGGGTCAGCGCCGCCTACTGCGGTAGCTGGGCCTGCGCCCACCGACAAGATGCTGCGTGTGGTGAAGCCAAGTGATGCGTTGCCGCCGACTGGCAAGCTGCGGCCGGTAACAGCCACGATGCCTTCGGCCGTGCCGTTGAGTCCGAATGCTACGTTCGAGCGCTGCACAAATTGGGTCGCACCGTTGAGCGTTGCGACGTCGAGGCTCGATAAAATCGCGTCTTCGTCGTCGATCGCACGCACCGATTGGGTTGCCGTAGGGCTGACATTGGCAGCGCCAAACGGAGCGATTTGGTCGGCGGTTTCATCCACGGTTAGATTGATATTGGCGGTGAACGCCAAGCCGCCGTCGGCAATATTCCACACCACGGTTTGATCGACGCCGAAGTTGGTGTCATCGAAGAATAGGTCAAGCGTCGAACTACCATTGAACGTCACAAACGGAGGTGCAACCATTTGCACTCGATCAGTTTGGGTCAGCCGTGGCCGTGCTGCGAGCCGGACCTTGAATTCGGCCGATGGGCCACCTTCTTGGGCTGAATTAATCAAGCCAGTTGGTGACAGCGTCACGATGATGCCTTGGCTGTCATTGTCACGTACATCAAATGTTGCGGAGCCGGAGGCCGCGCGTTCTTGGCCAATTTGGCCACTGGTTACCGCAATCGCAATGGTGCCAGCGAAATGATCAAGGTCGGTGTCTTCGGGCGATGCAATGGTCACGATATGATCGACGTTCCAATTTGCTGGCGTAAAGGTCACCGTCGTTGGATTTGCAGTGACGGATTGTGTCGCTTGGCCAGGTTGCAACGTTACTGCTGGGGTAACCGAAACCACAACATTGGCGGTTGGTTCGCGCGAAAGTTGCAAACGCATGGTGGCGTTGCTGCCTTCATTGATGCGCAAGGCCGAGTCGAGAATCCGCAGACCTTGTTGATCTGGGTCGATTACGGTAATCGCAACGGTAGCCGCGGGGGTTCGGCCTGCGGTGGTGAGCCCGACGTTCACCAACTCATTGCGTACATCGGTGTCAATCACTGATGTGGCGGAGAACGCTTGTGGCGTTGCGAAGTTGGCGGAGTTGAACGTGAGCGTTGCTGGCGAAACCGTGACTGCGCCGGTGTCAGGTGACACCAACGTTACGGTGACCGGCGTGGTTGGATCGAAGTTTAGCTGTACCGAGAACGTTGCGGTGGTGCCGGTGGTGCCCTCGGCAATCGTTGCCGCTTGGCCTGGCAAAATCACCAAGTTGAGTTGGTCGTCGTCGACCACACTGATCGTGTGGGTCGCAGTCGGGCTAGGTGCCCGATTCGAAGTTAGCGCCAACGCCACCGTTTCGTTGTTCACGTCGATGTCAGATTGTGCAGCCGTGAATACGGTTTGTGGTTGGTCCCAACCGCCTGGCATGCCGGTTTGATTGCTGAACGTCAACGTTGTCGATGGGCCGCAGATGCTGCCGCGCAGCGTGTTGGTGTTGCAAATTTGAACTTTGCTGGTTTGCGCAAATGGCACGGTAATCGTGATGGTTTCTGATGCCGAGGTTGGCACGAAGCCCAGCTTCACCGTAAACGAACCCGTGTTTGGCAGTGCTGGTGGCTCTTGCAGCGTTGATGCAGCGCTCGAGAGAATGATGATCTGGTCATCTTCATCAATGAAGTTGACGTTGAGCACGCGCGACACCAACGCTGGCGACGACACCGTGATGGTGGTCGAGGCTGGATTGGCTTGGTCGTCGTCTTGCGGCGTGGTGACGGCCAGGACTTGTGGTTGGTCGTAGTTTTGAGTGGTGAACAACAATGTTTGTGGCGCACTCACACCATTAAGCAGCGCATTGGCCGAGTTTGGCGTAACAGTGATCTCAATGGTCGTTGCGGGCTGGAATTGTAAGCGCACAGCCAACTGCACCGCGGCACCACCTTCGGTAATTGTCAACGGACCAGGTGCAACCGGCGCGGTCACGATGGCTTGCGCATCGTCTTCGATTTTCTGCATGAAGACAAAGGCATCAGCTGCGCCGAGGGCCGGGGTACCAGACACCGTGACGTTAAAGATTTCGTCGACCAAATTGAGGTCGGCCAAGCCACGGACCGTGATGAGTTTGTTGCCGAAGTCAGTTGCGGTAAAGGTGATCGTCGTGGTCTCGCTGAAGGTCGAGCCGTTGTTGCTCACTTCGATCACGCTCGTGGCCGAAGGCGTGATTGTTACGATGCTGTTGGCAGTTGGCGCTGCGGTCAACCGTACGTTGAACGTCGCGTTAGCTCCTTGCTCAAGCACATCGAGGCGTTGGCCATCAACGTCGGCGGTTACCGGCGTGATCACAAATGCCATGACTTCATCGTCGTTCACGCTTACGGCCAGCAAGCGATCGGCGATCAGGCCGGCGTTGTCGTGAATGGTCAGCGTGCCCGTTTCATCGGCGGCGTCGTTGTCTTGTAATGCAGTCAATGAGATCGTTTGATCGGTGTTGGCCACCGGAATCGAAATTGTGGTCGAGGTCGCGTTGTTGACTTGAATCTTGGGATTGTTCGACGTAATTGTCACGCCAACGGCCGACGCTGGCGCAAAGTTGAGCGCAACATCAAAAGCCGTCGCGCCACCTTCAGCCAAGGTTGGCAGCGTGCCTGGCGTAACGTTGAAACCTTGGATGTCGGTGTCTGGAATGTCGACATTGATGGTTTCGGATAGCGTCCCCGATGCAACCGTGACGATCGCCGCTTCGTCGATGACGTTACCTTCATCGATTGCGGTGAGCGTGAAGTTTTGCGCAACGGCGAAGTTGAGTTGGGTAAACGTCAGCGAAGTCGAACTGGTGGTGAGGTTGGCGTTGTCGCTGCCGATCGTAATCGTGACATCGGCCGCTGGGCGGAACGCTAGCCGTACACCGACAACTTGGGTCGAAGCTGTGGATGCGGTACCTTCAGGTAAGGTTAAGGTAGCAGGTGCGCCGGCGTAGGTAAGTTGGATCTTTTGAGTGTCGTCGTCGGTGACATTGACGCTAAACGTCTGAGCTGGTGCAATCGCCGAGGTCGCCATGAATGGCGCAACTTCGTCGACTAGGTCGTCATCTTGTTCGCCGCTGATGGTGACGGTTTGGCCGTTGGCAAAGTTGCTGCTGCTGAAGGTCAAGGTCGATGGCGATGCCGTGGCTGCGCCGGGGTCGGCTGCAAGCACGGTAACCGTGACGTCGGCACCTGGATCAAACGCCAAGCTAATGTTCACTTCGCCAGTGCCACCTTCGGTGATCGATAGGTCCTCCGGCGTTACCACAATGGCTTGCACGTCGTCATCGGTAACGGTCACGGGCACGTTAACGGTGGTAAGCCCACTGCCAGCGAGCCCGATCGCTAGCACTTCGTTGGCGATGTTGTTGTCGCTAACCGGCGTTACTGTGACGGTGTGCAGTGCGCCCATTGCGTAATCCGCTGGGGTAAATGTAAGCGTGGCCGGCGACACAGTGGCTGCACCAGGGTCGCTTGAAGCGACGGTGAGGGTCACATCGCTGGACGGTTGCTGGGTCAAGACCACGGTGAACGTGCCCGGGGTTGGTGCATCAGCTTCGAGCAATGCAACCGAACCAACGCTTGCCGAAATGCTCAGCGTATCGTTGTCGGCGATGGTTGCGGTTACGGTGAGCGGCGCGAGGTCGCCTGACAAGATCGTCGCGACCACAGTGTTGACGGCAACATCAACATCTTCAAGTGCAGATAATGTGACAGCTTGATCCGCAGCGTAGTTTGCCGGAGTAAATGAAAGCGCAGCGGGGGCAATGCCGAGGCGCGTCGCATCACTAGAGGTGATGGTAACGGCGGTCGCGTCAGCCGGTTCAAACGCGAGATGGACACCAACCGTCGCCGTGCCACCTTCGGTCATCGCACTAGCCGTGGTCGACGCCACTAGCGCTTGTACATCATCGTCGGTAACGGCGACGGTGATTGACCCAGCCGAAACCCCAGCCGCAGCCATGGTGACCGTGGTGGTAGCGTTGGCCAAGTTGTTGTCTTGGGTGCCTGAAATCGTAATGGTCTTGGGCGCGGTGTCACCGGCCACGAACGTCACGACTTGCGGATTGATCGTGGCCACCGAACCGTTGGCAACGGTTAAGCTCAAGGCGCCGTCGAGGGTCAACGGCGCTGATAAACCTACGGTGAACGTGACAGTGCCACCTTCGACCACGGTGAGATTGGTGCTGCTAAATACTAGATTCGGCGTTACCGGTTGTTTTGGATCGTCACCACAGCTGGCGACAAAACTAGTTACGCCAACGACCAACGCCGCAGCCCGCAAGAATGCACTACATCTCATTTGAAATCCCCCGCAAGATTGTAAGGCTGCAAACTGCCATCGATAGGGGGCAAATGGCAGGGCTAAGTAAGTAAATATTGTAATATTTATTACTAAAACTCACCGAGAGTTACGACCAACGTGGATCTCGACAGCGTCCAGGGGCGGCGGCGAAGTATTCAAACGGGACGTTTTCAGCGTGGCATTTTTACGTCAGTGACCCGAAACGCAAAAAACGCGACGGTTGGTA
>JAYWHS010001209.1:0-1945 GCA_043777635.1 Kofleriaceae bacterium
CGCACGTCCGGCACAACAATGCGCCATCTGGAACTTGAGCTACTGCGCGATCGGCTGACCAAGCTGGGCCTCGCGGAGCCGCTGGCACTGCGCGCTCACAGTGCGTTTGCTGCCACCGAGCTAACAGGCGCTCAGTTGCACATCATTGATGACGCTTCATTGCAGTCGTTGCAAGCGATCGATATTGATTTAGCCGCGGGTAAGTTGCACGAAGCACGCACCGCCTTCGCGGCCATGCACGTGCCCGGCACAGCGCGCCGCGAACTTGAAATTGCCATGGCCAAAGCCCACGGCTTACCGGATCTAGGATCGCACACCGTCAGTGATCCGACGTTAGCAAAGAAGCTCTTTACGTCACTCGAAGCGCGCGGAATCGATATCGCGGTTTTTCGCGCGCATCCCATGGATGATTTGGTGGCTAAGAAAGTGAACACCGCGCTGACGAGTGACCCGTTAATGCCAAAAAAATCAACGCCGGAAATTGACGCTGCACGCGGGCGCGCCGAACAATGGGCGCTGGCGGGTGCAAACGGTAATCCTAGTGAATTTGCAAATCGGTATGAGTACGCCAGAGCGAAATTTGGCAACGCGGCGGATGCCAAAGCGGATGGGTTGCTGCCGAATGAGGTACCAAAAGGTATGCAAGACAAGGTGTACGCAAAGAAGGCGGTTGCACCCGAAATGAATGGGCCTGCTCTTCAGGCGTCACTTGAGCGCGATGTCGCTGCGATACAAAAGCTTCCACCGGGGCAAAATCGCGTGGAGCGCTTGCCAAGCGATACGCCTGAAAGCATTGCCTCGAAAGTGCAGCAACTGGATCGCATTGCGTACCAAAGCGCGAGCGCGGAAGCTTATCATGTGGAGAAGCACGCGCGGGAATTGAAAGATATAGTGGGGTTACCGGAAAATAATCAGGTGGCGCGATTTGCTGAAGCCACACGGCTGACGCTACGGGACGGTACTGTTCAGGCCCTCAGTATTGAGCACAATGGGTCTATCAAGGTGGTGATTCGTAAAGAATTTGCGAACAAGAAAAAGGACTCCGTTGAGTTGGAAGCGATTGTCTACGTTCAACCAGATGGCAATGTAGTGATAGCGACGTTTGGTGCTAGTAAGACTAAGGAAACAAAATGATTCAACCAACACCACACGAACAAAAGAAAGAAGCGGTTCGAAATAGCTTGCGTGCAGCTAGTGAACTGTCGCTTGAAGGTGACCCCGATGCGCTCTATTCCGTTGGGCGCGCGTTAGAACGACTTGTTGACTATCACGACCTACGAAATGCGGCGGGCAGCCTAGATGAGATCGCGCATCGCGCGTTCCTAGAAGAAGTTACCGCCCAGCTTTCACGCGTGCCTCGATTGCTGAGGTCAGCGCTCAGTCGTTTTGGGTCCTTTATAGAATGCGCGCACGAAGACGATTCATGGCGCGTTTGTCAGCGAGCATCGGCAGCGCAGTTTTTGTTAGATGATCATGCTGCCGCGATTCCAGGTGTGGAAATCGACAAAGGGGTGCGCGAAGCGTTGGACGACATTGCTGAACAAACGCTTGATCACATCAAAGAATATGGTGGCATCGCCGAAGTCGAGAAGCGGCCGGTCGGCTTTCCTCCGAGTCATTGGTGGTGGACTGGAAATATCGCGTTCGTAGAACGGTCCTGGGTCCCTCCACCTGGTTGGCCGCCAGTGCGATGCTGGGATCCCATACCGTGATTGGTGCTGCTCGCGCGTTGGAGCCTATGATGAAATTGAGTCAAGAAATGACCATTGAAGATGCAAAGGAAGCCGTTCGTAATAGCTTGCGAGCTGCCAATGACCGTTTTTTGGCCGGCGATCCCAAGACGCACAATTCCGTTGGACGGGCACTCGAATCATTGGTTGAATATCACGACCTGCGAAATACTACGGGAAGGCCCGACGAGATCGCGCATCGCGCGTTCTTGGAT
>JAYWHS010001210.1:0-6484 GCA_043777635.1 Kofleriaceae bacterium
AGGCCCGCTCATCGACAGTGACACGGATCCACGCTGCCTCAGGTTGCGTGCGCTCGGTCTGCAACCGTTCGCGCAGATGCTTACGAAAATTGTTCCGCACATAGTGCCGTACCCGGCGTACTTCCGTTGGCGTGCGCAACACTCGCGCATGGTACCGATCGAGGAAGACTCGCCCTTTGCGACCACACGAAGCATCGATCGCTTTTGCCACCCGAATCGCTACGCCGCGCGCCGCACGGCTCAACGCTGCACTGTTGGCCGCGTCCATCACTAGATGCAAGTGGTCGTCTTGCACCGAAAACTCACACAACAAGCCATCCTCATTCGGCGCCGCCGCCCACAACGCCGCCGCAACCGTTTTATACATTCGTCGGCCACGCAGGGCGCGCACGTCTTTGGCAACCTTCATTGTCACATGCACCGGCATACGCTTCGAAAATTTCTCGCGCATCCGATGCGCCTGATGGGGCGTCACCTTTTTACGCCCAGCACCTTTACGGGCCCCACCCCAGCCATATTGCTTAACGTCCCCCTGGTTTGGCAACCCTAAAACCAACTGCTTCTGCCGCACGTTACCTAGCCCGCCCATTTGTTTTAGCAAATATAAATTATCGACGAGAAATGCAAAGAAAAACGTTACGCCAGACAAGAATTTACGTAGCGCATCGCAACTATCGCCAATTCAAGTTATCAGCGCGCTCATGCAACCCTTGCACGCATCCGACGCGACCGCTGCCGCGCCAAACTTCGGCACTTCGAGTATGAACTGAGTGGCGCGGACGATCCGCTCTGCCATGGGCGCAGCAGCAATACACCATCTAAACGGCCGCGCTGTGGCGCTCTCGATATCGGCGAGGATTGCAATAACGGCAATACCAACTATCGCCAATTCAAATTCGCAGCGCCCCCCGGTTCTCCGCACGCCACACACTTGCACATGAGTTCAACCCTTACGTCAAGGACTGATGTTTTCGAGCTGATAATGCATATGAACTTGATAATTCAAGCTTGCCGCCAACGAGCCACATTTTCTACACATCAAAACCGACCCTCGACGCTGTCAGAACCGTGAAGGGACTATTTCGATTCACATCGCGGGTCGTCGACGTGAATAATGGCCTAGAATTCCTCCACCATGCACGCCAACCACAATGTCCTGCGTACAGTCGTCGCTGTGAGCCTGTTACTCCTGGGCAATTGCGGCGACAACGCGGCGACCTGGCTGCCATTATTCAACGGCACTGACCTTACCGGCTGGAGCGGTGACCCTGCGGTGTGGCGTGTTACCGACGGATACATCAGCGGCAAATCGGCCGCGCAAGCGCGCAATACCCACTTGATCTACGCCGGTGAATTTTCAGATTTTGAACTCGAAGCCAACGTGATGATTCTCAATGCTGGCAGCTTCCCCAACAGTGGCATTTACTATCGCGCGCACGTCACCGACGCTGCGACCTGGCAAATTAGTGGCTATCAATCGGATGTTGGCAGCAACTACTGGGGTTCACTCTACGACGACACCCGTGGCGAATTGGTTGCGCCCATTCCAGCCGCGTTGGCGGCGGCACGCGATGGCGATTGGAATCACTACCGAATTGTCGCGCACGGTACTTCACTGCGCCATGAAATCAACGGTGTGACCGCCGTGGATTTTATCGACACGGACCCGCAACAGCGACGCGCCGGCGTACTCGCTTTGCAATATCACCAACCCGGCGAAGGCTTCGAAATCCGCTTCGCGGAAATCCAAATCCGCGATACCTCGCGCAACTAGCGCCATCAAGCACCGTCGCTGTCGCAACGATTCTTTGCAATTCGCTCACTTGCGTACGGTCATTACACCGGATGGCTGTATGCTGAGGCATGGTAAAACTAGTCATTGGCCTGCTCAAAGGCGCGGTCATCGGCGGTGCGGTTGGCTACGCTGCGTATGCGCTCAATTTTTCCGGCGGCATGCACTGGGTAACCTATGGGCTCATCGGTGCATTGGTTGGGTTCGTGGTTGGTCGCCCGATTTGGTCGCTCATCACCGATAAAAATGCGACGTCGATTGTCAGCATCCTTAAAGCCTTGGTCGGGTTCGGCATTGGCTGTGGGATATACGCAATCGTCGCCAAGGCTTGGGGTGGTTTTCAACTTTCGCTTGGTAGCCAAACTCGATGGATCCACGACTGGCAACCGATCATGGGTGCCGCCGTCGGCGCACTGTGGGGTGGCTTCATTGAGCTTGACGACGCCGTTGGCGGCGATAAACCGGCTGGCAAAAAGCCAAGCAAGTCGCTGTCCGCTTCGAGCAAGTAAACGTCACAAACCGCCAAACTCGTATTCAACCGTCAAGCCGACCAGCGAACGAGTGCTGGAGATACTGGCAAGCGTACCAGCAACCGCGCTGTCGCGTTGCGCAGCGAACGTAGTGGTCCCGCCGAACATGACCGCAAAACCATCGGTGGCTACCACCGCGCCGGCCGAAACCAAGACACTTGAAAAATCGCTGAACAGCGGCGACACCGGCTGCACCGTCGGACTTCCGCGTCGCACGCCAGCGCCAGCGGTGAACCAAAACAAGCCGGGAATCACAGCATAATCACCGGCCAGGCGCACTTCGCCACGCACACCGCGCTGCATGCGAGACTCGATCGCAGCGCCGCCGGCAACCTGCCACAGGCGCGGCCCAGCGTTCGCACTGGATAGTTCACCGTCGAGCTCCAGCGTCCAACGCGTTGCAATGCGCCGCAGCGAAGCGGTAGCACCAAGTTCGCGGGGCAGCGCCCACGATGCTTCGGTGCGATTGCCATCTGCGGCGGTTACACTGCCGGCGAGTTGGCTGCCACGATTCCACCACACCGCTGCGCCCAGTTCGTACGGCAGCGCAGCAGGCATTACCACCACACCAACTCTCGCACCAGCTGCGCTCCAGGTAGTACCGCGCAGCGACTGTAAACTTGATACCGGCGCAATACTTCCGGTTGCGTTATGGCGCTGTTCGCGTATGGCAACATGCGCAACGCCAAACCCGACACCGACCGCAATCGTATCGGTCATGCGCCGCGTGACCACCGCCGCTAGATCATCGCGCTGCCAACGCGCCGCGATGCCTTGTAACCGCCACGGATATGACGCGCCCAAGGTTTCGTCATTGGCGTCACTGTTGGGCACCGGCAATTGCACTTCGCTGCTGCTCGTGGTCGCAGCCGTCACGCCGAGCAACCAGGTTGTGCCGGCCCAAACCGCGCCCACATTCGGGGCTAGTCGAGCCGGGCTCAGCGAGGTCGCCTGCGGCGCAGCGCTGTCCGGACTTTGCCATTGTACGGCGTCGCGCACCACGGCGGTGCCCAGCCAGAGTCGTGAACCACTACGGCGTGCCAGTGCCGCCGGGTTACCTTGGCCTGCAACGTATTCAGAACTCGCGGTACCAACGCCCGCACGACCCGCCGTTGCACCGTCGCCGTAGGCCCGCGGCACTGCGGCGGCCAGCACTGCAACCAGCAAAGCCGCGTGCAGCGAATGCAACCGAAGGCCAACCATGTAGACGCAGCGTACACCAGCTTGCAGCGCTGGCGCATCGCAGCGGCAAGCTGCATACTAGGCCTGTGCGATTCCGCCCTTCCTTTTGGCATTGGCTGGTCCTGGGTACCACCGCTGGTTGTCTTGGCACGGCAATGCCGGCCTGGGCCGAGCTCATGCCCGATGTTGAAGAGCCTGCGGTATTTTTGCCGAAGCACCAAACCGTTTGGGAGTTTGCGGTGCAACCGCACGACCACGAAATTGAATTTGTAGTCGACAAGGTCGAGCAGACTATGCAACGCCGTGATCGCGAGAACACCAAAGTATCTTCGGTGACGCTGCAGGCTTGGCGCGACCAGCTAGTAACTGATGCACGCAACCTGCTGGGGTATTGCTTGCAGCGCAATCCTTTGCATGGCCACGCCCTCGCCGCAGCTGCGGTGCTTGAGTACTACGCTGGTAACGCCGTCCTGGCGCAGACCCATGCCGCGGGTTTTTTTGCCAGCCAACACATCGATCCCGCAGCGCCCGAGCTAACCGACGCCATGAGCAAGCAAGAACAAACGCAGATCGCGAATGTGTTGTTGATCACGGCGTTGCAAGCCTGGCACAGCAATGATGCCGCCCTTGCAATTCGGCAACTGCGCACCGCCTCGATGGCCTGCCAATCCCGCGACCAGCTGTTGTGCCAGTGGATTATGTTGGCGTTGGTCGAATGCCTGCAACAACAACAGCAGCATGCTGAAGTGCAACAACAGCTACGCAACGTTGCGCCAACGATGCCGGTTGCGGTCGTGCTCGATCGCCGCGAACGCGATATCGAATTGGCTGAACTGAGTAGCCAACACCGCGATGAGGTGCTTCAAGAACTCACCAAGCTTGGGCCTGTGCTTGCACAATTGCCGCACCACGAAGGCACGTACTACCGAGCGTTGGCGTTAGAAATTGTCGGCCAGCGCGCTGCGGCCCGAGCGCAGTGGATCCTATATGTAAGCGATCATCAGGCTCACTGGCGATCGCGGGCGCAAGTTCACCTCCATCGGCTGGATGCCGCCGTGCGAGCCAAACCATGAAAATAATCAGCAAGACCAGCAGGTGCGCTTTGGTAGTCGCGGGTGTGGTCGGTGCGTCAGCCCCGATGCCCGCCCCTGCTATCGCCGACAACCCGACGGTGTGGCAGCGCCTTGCCCCAGATCCAGCAGATGTGCTGCAACAAAAGTATCGCACGCTGATCCAAACCGGCGACGATCAACTGCTGGTCGCCATGGGCTCGGTGCAAAACACCTTAGTAGCGTGGGAAACTATCAAGACCGGGCTTGGCAACTATCGCAGCGCAATTGCCTTGGCCCCGGATTCGGCCGAAGCCTACTACCATCTGGGCAGCGCCTTAACTTCGATCTTGAGCGACTGTCGACTCGATAGCGTAAATCCGGCGAGCAAAGCCTGGTGTCGTTCGGCGTTTGGCTTTGACAAAACCATGGCTCGCGAAGCTGTGAATGCCGAACTGACCTTTCTGCGATTGGCCCCACGCGATCCACGCAGTGAACAGTGTCTCGAATCGACGTCGACGATGCTGACCAAGATTACCGGCGCAAAAGAACTGCGCCAAGCTATCGAGGTGTACCGGGAAATTATTGACCGCCAAGACCCTGACCACGCCAGCCAGGTAACCCTGCCGAATCTGGCCGAGATTTATATGATGTTGGGCGACCTTCAGCCAGCGATCGCAGCGTACTCACAAGCCGTGGTTGGCGGAGCTGATGCCAGCGCAATACTGGGTTTAGCCGTTGCACTCGACCGCTCGGGCCAAGGCCAACACGCCCGACAACTGGTGCGCGCCATCAGCACCGAATCGTTAGAACGCTGGCAGACCCAATTGGATCGAGGCGATGTGTATTATGTACCTTCCGGCGAAGTTCATTATTACCTCGGCTTACTCAATGACGCCCAAGGCAACAACTTGATTGCCACGCAAGAGTACGAGCAGTTCGTTGCATCGGGTGCGCACCCGCAGTTTGCAGCGCGCGCCAAGCAAAACCGAGCCAACCTGCGAGTTGCATCCCAAGCCCCTTCACGCCCACGATTGCGGATCAACGAGCCATGAGCCGACGCAACGTATGTACACTTGCGATACTTGCAACCACGCTACTCGCCAGCGGGCCGCATGCATCCATGAGCACGGCGTCGCCGCTGATTGACCCTACCGACGATCCTGATGCCGCAGCCGAGCAAGCCTCGACCATGTGGACCAGCGCGCTTGATCCACAAGGCCGCGAACGCAGCGCTGCAATAGCCCGAGCGCTGCGATCCTTTACCGACCAAGACTACCAAGCTGCACAAGCCAAATTGCAGGCGGTTCGCAACACCGCCAGCGACGACCTTTTATATTGGCGGCTGCACGCCGCCGTTGCCGCACAGCTTAGCGATTGGCCGACCTGCGCAACGAGTTACACCAAAGCATTTGCCCGGCTCGGCAGCGATGTTGCGCCACTGCGCAAAGGCTGGCTCGACGAGGTTGGCTACGCGACGTGTCTGGCCAACCTCGGCCAAATTGGCCACGCCGAAGAGATGTTGCAACGGGTGACCAACCGAGTGCCAACCACCGGTGACGGCTGGAAAAACGACGAAGCCGCATGGCTGATGCAGGGTGAGTTGTATCTCGAGCTCGGCCGCATCAACGACGCCAAGGTAGTTTTCAAAACACTCTCCGACGCGCTTCGGGCCACCGTCGATTTCCAAGCCGGCAACCGGGCGCGCTGGTGGCTTGCGATGACACTTGATCGCACCAACCGCATCGTTGCCTCACAAAAAGCCATCACCGAGCTAGCCGCTGATCAGCAACGCGAGGTACTCGCACCGCGCATCCCAGCGTTGTTCGCAGCCAACGACGCCTATTTGCGTGGACTTGCAGCCGAAATTTCGTTCAGTCGCAATGCGCGACAATTCGGCGGCCGCAGTTATTATGCGTCAGCGTTTGAAT
>JAYWHS010001211.1:0-1940 GCA_043777635.1 Kofleriaceae bacterium
GATGGTGGCGCCGCGCAGGTTCAATTGATCAGGGTAACGCTCAGGCGACAACTCGTCGGCTTCGTCGAGTAACAGATCTGCACGGGCGAGATGCAGCAGCGAAGGATTGCGCGATTCGGCAGTCCGGCGCCAGACTTCAAACATTTTGCCGTTGACGATATCGGCGGGAATGCGTTGGTCGAAGAAATTCCACAGCGCCAGCTCGTCGGCCACCATGTCGCTGCGACGAGCTTTGTCGCGCATGTATTGCACTTCGTCGTGCAGCCGTTGATTGTGTTCGAGGAAAGCCGCCTTGGCGGCATATTCGTGGCGGACCAAGGCATGGGTGATGAATAGTTCGCGGCACAGTTCCGGATCAAATGCTGAGTACGCGACGCGCCGATCTTTGACGATGGGCAGGCCGTACAATGTGACTTGTTCTTTGGCCACGACCTGCGCCGCTTTCAACTCCCAGTGCGGGTCGCCATGGCTGCGTTTGCATAGCGGCCCAGCTGCAGCTTCAAGCCAGGTCGGGTCGATTTTGGCCACCGTACGTGCGAACAGTTGCGAGGTTTCAACCAGCTCGGCGGCCATCACCCACGGTGGTGGTTTGCGGCCCAGGCTCGACGACGGATGGATCTGAAAGCGGGTTTGCCGAGCACCGACGTAGATGCGGGTCTCCTGATTCCACATGCCAATTTTGCTGAGCAAGCCAGGCAACAATGCGCGGTGAATTTGTTCGCTGGTGGCCGGCGTGTTGTTCGGCGCAAAATCAAGTTCGCGCATAACTCGCACAAGTTGGGCGTGGGTATCTTCCCATTCGCGCATGCGGTTATAGTTGAGGAAGTTGTCGCGGCACAGTTTGTACAGCTGCGAGCGCGAGCTGCGAGCTTTAGACTCCTGCCAAAATGCCCACAGCTTGAGGTAGCTCGCAAAATCGCTGCCTTCGTCTTTGAATTTTTGCTGGGCTTGGTCGGCGCGTTGTTGCGCTGCATGCGGTCGATCGCGTGGGTCTTGCAGTCCGAGTACGGCGGCGATTGTCACTACTTCGCGCAGCGCATTTTCGTCGCGACCGCCGAGGATCATCCGACCCAGGCGCGGATCAACCGGCAACCGGCCAAGCTGCTCGCCGAGCAGTGTTAACAAACCGTCGTCAGAAATGGCCCCCAGCTCTTCGAGCACACGGTAGCCTTCGTCGATGGCGCGCTTGTGCGGTGGGTCGAGAAATGGAAAACTTTCGATATCACCGAGGCGCAGCGCTTTCATTCGCAGGATCACACCGGCAAGGCCAACGCGGTTGATTTCCGGATCGGTGTGCGTCGGTCGTGTGACGTAATCTTGTTCTTCGAACAAGCGAAAGCAAATGCCGTTGGCAGTGCGGCCGCAGCGGCCTTTGCGTTGATCGGCGCTGGCGCGCGACACCGGCTCAACGAGTAGTTGCGTCACACCGGTTCGCACGTTGTAACGATTGACTCGGGCCACGCCTGGATCCACCACGTAGACAATGCCTGGAATCGTCAATGAGGTTTCTGCTACGTTGGTGGCTAACACCACCCGACGCAGCGGCGACGATTGAAAAACTCGTTGTTGTTCCGCCGGCGACAACCGTGCGTACAGCGGCAAGATCACGGTATGCGGCAACGCGCGTTGTTCGAGTTCGGCGACGGTTTCGCGAATCTCGCGCTCGCCTGGCAGAAATACCAAAATATCGTTACGCGGATCGAGCTCGGTGATTTCGTTGACGGTATTGGCGACGACATCGGCCAGATCGGTTTCGTCTTCGCGCGGTGGCCGGTACAAAATATCCACCGGGAAAGTGCGGCCCGAAACTTCGATGACCGGCGCACCGTCGAAGAACTTGGAAAACCGCGCAGTCTCGAGAGTGGCGGAGCTGATGATCACGCGCAATTCCGGCCGGCGCGGCGTCAACTGTTTGAGAAAGCCCAGCAAAAAATCGATGT
>JAYWHS010001212.1:0-6473 GCA_043777635.1 Kofleriaceae bacterium
TCAAGCAGCTTGATGAATTCATCGGTCGAATGCGCGACGTGACATAAGTTGGCGTACCGCACGACTTCGGGCACTGCCGTCGAGACCACGGAAATCCCAGTCGATAAATATTCGCGGAGCTTGACCGGATTGACAAATTCCATCCGTTTGTCGTCGATACGATACGGAATAATGCCGGCATCAAAGCCTTTGCAATACGCCGGTAGATCATTGTGCGGCTTGCGCCCAAGCAGATGCACATTCGGCAAATTGCTGATCTTCGACGCATCGGTGAGCACTTGACCGAGCAGGACAAAGCTCCAGGTCGGCCGCGCCCGTGCGGCCAACGCGATCAAATCAAAATCGATCCAATCTTGCACCGTGCCATAAAAGCCGATGCGCGGCCCAGGCAGCGCCGCTAGATCCGCAGGAATCGGCAGATCGTCGTCGAGGGCACGCGCAAACTTGCCATGATCCACGCCATGCGGCGACACAAACGTATTGGGCGCATACGTACGTTTATTATCGGCCAACGCATGATTGATTGCGAAGACGCAATCGAGTTTGCGCAACTGCTTTTGCTCGGTTTGCGCCATGCGACCTTGGTCCATGTTGCTGAACATCGACCACTCGTCGGTGCAATAATAAATCGACTTACGCTCGCCGAGGCGGCCGATGTAATCGCCGGTGCTCGGCAAAAATGTCCAAAGATCAAACTCGCGAATGCCCAAGCGCAGGCGCATGGCGCGGATGGTGGCGCGCAGCAGCTGGCGATTGATCGCTTGGGCAGTTGGATTATGCGGCAGCGGTAGCACCAACGGCGAAAATACCCAGAGGTTGGTTTCGACATGGACCGGGCCACGGCTAAACTCGCGCACCTTGCGCACAATTTTCTTCATATCGCGGCCACTCGACAAGCTCGGCGCTCGGGTGGCAACGGAATTAAGCCACAGCACTTTGCGAGTTTTTGCCAGCTCGCGCATCACATGGTGATTCGCCGTATGATCTTCATGCCAATCTTTACAAAACGCGACGATGTCGGGGGCCACGCGGCACTGTAGTCGATTTTGCGACGCTGCTGGGTCGCGAGCCTTTTTGTTTTCGCTGCGAAGGCCGCCAAATCGCTACCCGCGCGCTACAAGAGGTGGCATTGTTGCATCGGTATGCTGCGCAAGATCTACGCTGACCTACAACACAAAGCATCGTGGTACCAGCTGCCCGTGAGCCCAGGGTCGGTGGCCCGGATGGTACTCAGCGATGGCACGTCGGCGCAGTTGTTATATCGGGCCATGCAGTTTTTCCAGCAACGCAATGTGGCCCCCGCCAAAGTTATTGCGTTTGGCCTGTACCGGCTCAACGCCGTGATCGGCCACGTCGTGATTGGCCGCAACGCGGAGTTCGGTGATGGCCTGATCATCTTGCACAGCTTTGGCATCGTGGTGAACAGTAGTGTCAAGGCTGGCAAAAACCTGGTGCTCGAACATGGCGTCACCATTGGTGCCGAAAAAGATCAAAGCCCGGTCATTGGCGACAACGTGTTTATTGGCGCAGGCGCCAAAGTTATCGGCGGAATTCGCATCGGCAATGATGTCAAAATCGGCGCCAACGCCGTGGTAACCAAAGATGTACCCGACGGTGCAACGGTCGTCGGCATCCCCGGCCGCGTAGTCAAAATCTATGGCCAACGGGTCGACAGCATCGCCGAACCAAGCAAGAAAGCCGCACGTTAACGATGTGGCCGCCGCTACGTACCGGCCTCAAGCGGCTGATCTTTGCAGCCATGCCGACCTCGCGTTTTTTGCGACGCGGCCCACAAGACCGCAAACGTGTAGCCTTGACGTTCGACGACGGCCCTTGTCCGATGACTCTTGAGTTATTGGACTTACTCGACCAACTCAACGTACCGGCGACATTTTTTGTGGTTGGTGATCGAGCCGAAAAATATCCTGAGCTGCTAGCCGAGTATGTTCGGCGCGGCCATCAGGTTGCAGCGCACGGCTATGACCACCAACGGTTCACCGCGCTCAGTGTTGTCGAACTCGATGACCAATTGCGGCGCACCGAACTTGCCATCGGTTTGCAGCGCACCCTGCATCCGTGGGTGCGGCCGCCCTACGGCGCACTAAGCGTTACCTCGCTTGCGCAATTGACGGGCACCGGCCGGGTCATTGCCATGTGGTCGTTTGATTCGGAAGATTACACGCGACGCGATCCCAACGATCTCATCGAGCGTTGTGCTCCAACGGCGATTGGCGCTGGAGACGTCGTGTTGTTTCATGAAGAGCAAACGTGGACCTGCGCTGCCTTACCTGAAATTGTTGAACGCTTGCGTACGGCCGGTTTTGAATTTTCGACCATGGCAGATCTGTTTGACGCGTAACCAAATGCGCGCAACCCGACGATTCACAACGCTAACCACAAGCTGCTTGCTGAGTGCGCTCGCGCCAGGATGCAAAAATCCGCCCGCACCTGGCCCCAGCCTCCAGATCACCGATGAGTCGGTGCGCTACAAACGCGGCACTGCACTGCCTACGACCTCGTCGATTTTTGATGGCAAACAAGTTCATATCACGATGGCGCGCGGCGAGACGTTTGGCTTGCAAGTGTTGTCGCGCCAGGCCACGCCATCCACGGTGACGGTAGCTGACACCACCGTGACGGTAATGCCCTTTGAACAAACCTGGGTAACAGTGCAGCGAGGCTCCACCGAAATGTACGGTACTGGCATGCGCGGCCCTGGCCAATACGCAGACGGGCTGCAAGCGGTTGCACAACCACGCAGTGAACTCGCGCTATTCGACATCGCGGTGCCGGTCGAGCATTCGGCTCAAACCATACAAGGCCAACTCACCGTCGGTGTACTTACGATCCCGCTGGTTATCGACATCGTCGATGTAACGCTGCGGCTCGATGCCCCGCTGCGGGTCTGGGCGTACTACGACGAGCGCGAACTTAGTTGGATCAACGACATATCGACAAGCAGCGCTGGCAGGACCACTGGCGATCCAGCAGGTGCGGCCGACACCGACTCGTCGCTGCAAAGTCGTTGCGTCGCCATGTTTCGCCAACACGGCGTGTTAGCGGCAACTACGTTGACGGCAGCGCAGTGGCCGCAGTATCGCAGCCAGTTCGCTGGCGCGCAGTATGTGCCGGTGCGCATGCGCTCGCTCGAAGATGCAGCGCAGGTTCAACAAATTGTGCAAGACTGGGTCGCGGTTACCAAAGATAGCGGTCAGGTGCCATTCGCCATTCCCGTCGACGAGCCGCGCACCGCCGAGCAGCGCGAAGCAGTACGCCGTGGCGCGGAACTGGTGCGTCACAGTGGCGGCGGTGCCGGCCGATTTTTGTTCGCAGTCACCGATGACCCTCAACCGAGTTACCTCGACCTCGTCGATTTGTATTTCACGTTGTGGGTAAAACGCGACCAAGCCAAAACGGTGGGCAAACCGATCTGGACCTACAATGGACGGCCCCCCGGTGCCGGTGCCATGGTGGTCGATGCTGCGGGGCTCAGCATGAGAACCTGGGGCGTAATCGGTTTTCGTTACAACATTGATCTTTGGTACATCTGGGACGCTATGTATTGGCATGATCGCCACAACCGCGACCGAGCGCTCGACGGCGCGGGCGATGCGCGCCGCTTCGACAACCCCAACCGTGGCCGCGTATTGGCGGCCAATACCAACGCGATGAGCTTTCTAAGCAAAGACGCAGACGTCGGCAACCTCGACGGTGTCATGGCATTCGCTGACGCCACCACCGGTTGCGCCCCGTCGTTGCGACTTAAACAATTGCGCCGTGGCTTATTCGACCGAGCCTTATTGCAAGCGGCCAACTGCGACGGCACCGGCGATCGTATTGCCGCCGAGTTGATCCCGACCGCCTTGGGCGACGCGCCCCGCAACGGAGCGCCAGCGTGGTCGAGCGATCTCCACGTATGGGCCAACGCCAGACAAAAACTATTGCAAGCGGCAGCCCGCTGCGCAAATCCCGTGCAACCGTAATCGCCAACGATGATCCGAAGATAATTTTCGATGCAAACAATCTACGCAATGCAGTGACGAGTCATTTTGCCACGGCGGTGGGGCCGGTAAGCACCGACGATTCGACACCAGATCGAGTACCGTGTTGTTCGTATGCAACTCACGCAGCTCGCCCCTGACCTTTGGATTGCCGAACAGCCGTTGCGCTTTGCCGGCTTACAGCTCGGTGCCCGCATGACGGTGGTGCGGTTGCGCGATGGTAAACTCCTGCTGCATTCACCGATCGCGTGGTCGCCGACCCTCGCCGCCGAGCTTGATGCCCTCGGTGAGGCCTCCTTCATCATCGCCCCCAATCGGTTTCACCATCTTTTTGTTGGCGCTTGGCTCAAGGCCTATCCACATTGCCAACTTCATGTGGCACCGAGTCTCGAAATCAAGCGCCCCGATCTGTCGCCGACCAGCGTCCTGGGGCGTAGCCAAAATCTCGATTTCTCCGACGAGCTACACCACCAAGTACTCCACGGCTTTCCATTCACCAATGAGGTTGTGTTCTTTCATCCGGCGTCCGCCACTATGATTGCCACTGATATGGTGTTCAATATCGGGCCCCGTCACAGTGCGATGACGCGCTTGTTCTTTCGCATGAACGGCGCCTACGGCCGACCTGCGGTCACCGTACTCGAACGACTTCTGATCAAAGATCGCGATGCGTTTCACCGCGACTTGAACAACGTCCTGGCCTGGCCGATCGACCGCGTGATCATGGCGCACGGCGATATCGTCGATAGTGATGGCCTAGCCACGCTAAACCGCGCCTATCAATTTTTACTCCGCAAGGCTCTTGCTTCAGCGTGATTTTCGCGATCATTTCGGACATGTAACTTTTTCAAGTGCAGTTCGTGACGTCGCACCTGCCGATGATTTCACTTCATGATCGATCGGCGTTAGAAAATAATCAATTTTACCATTCACCCAGTAGGCATGCGCGCCGCGCAAAGCGATGGGAGCTGGCTGCACTTCGGTAGTATCGCCGTACAATACTTCGGACAACTGATAACAATCGCTTGGACTCTTGGCAATAAACAAACTGCCGCCACCCTTCGCAGCAGGTACGGCTACTGTTGTCTTACCCACGGTGATGTTGCCACCACAGCCAACGTCAAAAAAATATCCATCGCCCCATCCAGTGCCATTTTCTGAGATCTCGGCGGCGGTTACCGTTCGCGGTCCGATTTTTACTGGCTCACGCAATGACGGGTCGATACGCACGAACGTAACTGCCGGCAATTTGTCGACAGGGATATTTACGTTTTCGCGATCTTTTGGTGCATAGCTTCCAGTGTCACGTACAAACGGAAACGTCACAGTGCGATCGCCGCAGATCGTTTGATACGTCACCTTCACAGGCGTTCCGTCTTTGACAATCCCATCGACCAGCACAAACCCTTTGCCTGTCGCGGGTTGCCCTTCAATTTCCAGTGAGTAATCCTGACCGCGTTCCACATTTGCGATGGTGTGGTGGCGCTTGGCTGGTGCTGACTTACTACATGCGAGCACCGTCATCACACCAACCATGAACGTCAAATTTTGTTTAGTCATAAATCCCCACAAGAGTTCGTGCGAGCTGGTCGATGTACGCAAAACTATCGCTTGGCCGCAACTTGGGTTGCGCGCAATGACGTATCAGGTGCCACAAATGTACCCGAGATGCTGACGTTGCCGGTAGCGCCGGTTAACGCTGCACAATTGAAGGTGCCTCGGATTACCCGATCGCTGCCGGCGGCGGGAATTCGCACGCTGCAAGCACTGCCAACAAAGCTAGCACCGTCGACAACTGGCCCGTTGAGCCGCTCGCGCTTGCTCGACATCAGCAGCGTGCCCGTTGCAATGTAGTCGCCGGGACCGCGCAGATTCGGGACATAAACATCGAGCGCCACACCATGAGTGAACGGACGTCCAACGATCAGTCCGGCTTTGACAACATCTTTGAAACTGATTTCAAAACCATCTTTGCTGCGGACACGAGTCTGGGAGTTTTGAAACTGCCAAACTTTGGCGCCAAAGAAGTAGCTTCCGCTTACATTGTTTGGATTTGGCGTGCGTGGGTCGAGAGAATAACGTAAGCCCGTGGTGGAAAACGTTTGGTTGCCAGCAACGGTGAAATTCACCGCCGGCGCCACCGGAGATTTTGCAGCAACGCGTACCGTCGAGGACAGCCCATTGGCCACCAATGTCGTGGCGTCAAAATAGCCGTCGGCTTTGCCGTCCTCATCGCCGACCAAATCGGCTTCAGGTGTACGCAAGTCCATTTCATCGTCGCCCTCGTCACTGAGCTGCTCAACGCAACCGGTGCTCAGCGTCATGGCAAAAGCGAGAGTCGCTGGAATAACGAGGAGATTTTTCATAACATCAGCTAGTACCTCGCGTCAGTGATTTTGATCGGTTGAAGTGAGGGCAAAAGGTCTGGCGAAATCAGTAACTTGATCGATCTAGCAAGGCCTGGCGTGCGCT
>JAYWHS010001213.1:0-1939 GCA_043777635.1 Kofleriaceae bacterium
CTGGCGTTACGTGGGGCGCGAATCTTATCGGCGGTTGGTGGGGCAACTATGTCGCGCTGATCGACGTGGAAGCTGAAAATCGGGAGTTGCGTGCCGAAAACGAAAAAATACGCGACAAGCTTGCAGCGTTGGCGCGACGGTCGATGGATATCGATGCGCTTGAAGCGTTGGCCGCACTGAAACAAAAATCGTCGGCAGATTCGTTGGGCGGCCGAGTTATCGCAGCGCCGATGTCGCCCGAGTTCCGGGTCTTGCGTGTGCGGATTGACCGGGGCAGCCAAGATGTATCTGTAGGCATGCCGGTGATTACCGCCGGCGGCCCGGTTGGCCGAATCAGCAAAGTGTTCGGTGACTACGCCGATATTGAGTTGGTTAGTGACACGGCGGCGCGCACTGAAGTTGTGATCGCGCGCACCGGTGGCCGCGGCATCATGACCGGACTCGGACGCACCAACTCGTACGCTTGTTCGATTGAATGGCTCGAACGGGCGGCAAATCCAGAAGCGGCCGTCAAAGTTGGCGATGAAGTCATCACGTCGGGGCTCGGTGCGACGTTTCCGCCTGGGCTGCTCATCGGCACGGTGTCAAAAATTACCGGCGACGATGGCATGTTTCAAAGCGTCGAAGTCGCGCCCAGCGTGGATGTGTCACGGGTGCGTAGCGTGTTGGTGCTTCTGGCCCCGCCACCCCCGCCTGATCCTGACTCGAAAAATCGTAAACGTAGCGACGCCATGTTCAATGCGAGGGCGTTGTAGTCGTGCGCACCGCGACGATCGTGGTGGTCGCATTTTTACTTGGCGTTTTGCTGGCGGCAACCTGGCCCCGGTTGCCGTTGGGTATTATCGCGCAAAGCGCGCCTGATATCGGTGCACTGACGGCCGGTTATCTTGGGTTGACGGCACGGCGTGGCTTAGCCCCAGCGATGGGCGGCGCGGTGATTGCCGGCTATTTACTCGATATTGTCGGCGGCACACCACCCGGCTATCTGGCCTTGACGCTGGCGCTCACATGTTTGATTGCATACGGTACCCAGCGGCGGATTTTAGTGCGTGGCACCGCGATGACCATTGGGTTTTCGGGTTTCGTTGCGATGACCGCAGGCGTGTTAGGTTGGTTGGTGCGCGTGTCGCAAGGGATGAGCCGAGGCACCGTGTCACTTGAGCTGCAGTATGTCGTCGTGGGCACCATCACTACAATGTTGTTAGGCCCGACAATCTGGCGCGGGTTCCGCCGCATTGACGCCGCGTTTGCCCGCACCCAACGTGAGCGCGATGCAGCGCTTGAAGGGTTGGCACCGTAATGCAGTTGCGCGGTGGAACTTCCATGCACGGCGTCCCAGCGTTGATGGTATTGCACCGTCGTGCAAAATGGGCCGCGTTGTTATTCGTGGTGTTTTTTTTCGTCTTGATTGGCCGACTGTGGCAGCTGCAAGTTCTACGCGGCGATAGTTATTTTCAGCGCACGGTTTCCAACGTGGTGCGCGAGCGATTCTTGCCGTCGGTGCGAGGTAAGATTTTGGATCGTAGCGGCGTGCCGCTGGCGGATAATCGTCCAGCCTTTAATATCTACGTTACACCTGCTTCGTTCAAGCTGGGGGTGCGTGCAACCTTGGCACGTTTGTTGGGCTTGGCCGATGAAGAACTCGAAGCCATTGATGCTCGGGTCGCAGTCGGCGTGAAGCGAGATGCCAATAGTCCCGTGGTGGTGTTAGAAGACCAAGGTCGTGATCGCGCGGCACTGGTTGAACAAGCCAAATCGACGATGCCAGGCATCGAGGTGCGGCACGAACCGTATCGCTATTATCCGCAAGGTCAACTCGCCGCCCATTTGGTCGGCTACATGAACCAAATGCGAGCGGCTGAGTTCGATCGGCTCGTCGCGCAGGGCTATGATAGCAACGAGTTGATCGGCCGCTGGGGCTTGGAAGCAGCGTGGGAGA
>JAYWHS010001214.1:0-6461 GCA_043777635.1 Kofleriaceae bacterium
CGCGCAACGTGTCCGCTGGTGGTGTACACCGACGATGCATTGCCATATGGATTGGCGTTTTCAATTTTAATCGCAGCATCGACGCTCGGCACCCGAACAATCGATAGCACCGGTCCAAAAATTTCTTCGCACGCAGCAGCCATGGTTGGTTGCATGTTGTCGAGCACGGTCAAGCCGACCCAGTTGCCGTCGGGGGTGGCCCGTTGGCCGCGACCATCAAGCAAAATTTTGCCACCGGCTTTTTCAGCGCCACCAATATAATTGACGATGCGTTCCGCTGCGGCCGCAGTGATCACTGGCCCAACGCCAACACCAATGGCCACGGTTTTGGCCTTTTCAACAATGGCAGCCACGATGTGATCAACATCGCCAACCGCAAGCAGTACCGATGCTGCCATGCAGCGTTGACCGGCGCAGCCGGCGAACGAAGCCACCACATTTTCAGCGGTGAGTGCAACATCCGCGTCCGGCACTACGATCAAATGGTTCTTGGCGCCGCCGAGGCACAACGCGCGTTTGCCCTGCGCCGAAGCCCGCGCATACACGGTTTTGGCAATCGTGGTCGATCCAACAAAACCCACGGCCTTGATGCCAGGGTGGTCGCAAATCGCTTCGACAATGGCCTTGCCACCTTGCACCAACGACAAAATACCGTCAGGCAAGCCAGCTTCTTTGCAAATTTCCGCGAGGCGCAGCGTCGACAGCGGCACCCGCTCCGATGGTTTCAAAATGAACGCGTTGCCAGCGACGATTGCTTGCGGCAACATCCACAACGGCACCATCATCGGAAAATTAAACGGCACAATGCCAGCCACTACGCCGAGCGGTTCGTAGGTAGTTTCACAGGTCACACCGCGACTAACTTCGAGATTTTCGCCGGCAGCGAGATTTGGCAGCGAGCAACCATATTCAAGGCATTCGATCGACTTCGCGATTTCGGCTTTGGCTTCGTCGAACAATTTGCCGTTTTCATGCGACAGCAACCAGGCCAGCTCGTCGATATCGCGCGCCATAATTTCACGCACGCGGTACAACACCGCAGCGCGGTCGCGCATTGGCACCAAGCGCCACGCCACTTGTGCTGCGATGGCACTCGTCACCGCAGTATCAAGATCCGCCGGGGTTGAAAACCGTACGCTCGACATCACTTTGCCGTGGCGAGGATTGACGACGTTCATGGTCTCAGTGCCGCTTGGCACAACCCACTTGCCGGCGATGAAATTGTTGGCCGCAGCAAACTGCGTCAGGTCGTAATTGGTCGCTGTAAATTTTCCGATCGACATTGCATACTCCTACATCGGTATCGAGAAGGTGTCACGCTCGAAAAGCGTGACTGGGTACGGGTAAACTGGCGATGAGGTGGCGGTTTCTGCTACTTGGCCGGGGCCCGGACAACCGGCACTGGCTTGGGCCCGGCATTGCGTTTTTGCTGGGCCTGCCAAAACGCCCCATTGCAGGCGCGCGCAATGTATTTACCGCGACCACGCACCGTTTGTAATTGGTCATTTTGCCACAGCACTGCGCCGCGCGATAACGTGACCGCTGCGTTACCGACGGTTTCCATCCCTTCATAGATATTAAAATCGATGTTTTGATGGTGAGTTTTGCGCGAAATCGTCCGCGTTTTGGCTGGGTCCCACACCACAATATCGGCATCGGCACCGACGGTGAGGGTGCCTTTGTTGGGCATGTTAAAAATATTGGCAGCATTGGTTGAAGTCACCGCAACAAACTCCGAAGGCGTGAGCCGACCGGTGCGAACGCCGTGGGTCCACATCACGGCCATGCGATCTTCGACGCCGCCGGTGCCGTTGGGAATCTTGCGAAAGTCATCAACACCTGCGCGCTTCTGCGGCGTGCAAAAACAGCAATGATCCGTCGCTGTGGTTTGCAACATGCCGGATTGCAGGCCCTGCCACAACGCGGCTTGATGCTCAGCGCTGCGGAACGGTGGACTCATTACAAAGTGCGCCGCTTCGTCCCAATTTGGATTGCGGTACACCGAATCGTCGATCACCAAATGTTGCGCGAGTACTTCGCCAAAGACCCGTTGGCCTTCAAGCCGCGCCCGGGTAATCGCTTGCAGCGCATCAATGCAGGAGGTGTGCACGACATATAACGGCACACCGAGGACCTCGGCGATCCGAATCGCCCGATTGGCAGCTTCGCCTTCCACTTCCGGCGGCCGCGACAACGGATGGCCTTCAGGCCCGGTAAACCCTTGCTCAAAGATCTGCTTTTGCAGGTGGTACACCAACTCACCGTTTTCGGCGTGCACCGTACACAACGCACCTAACTGCTTGGCGGTGGTGAAACTGTTCACCAGCACTTCGTCGTCGCACATGATGGCATTTTTGTATGCCATGAAGTGCTTAAAGCTCGAAACCCCATGCTCGGTGGCAAGTGCGATCATGTCGCGTTTTACGCTGTCATCCCACCACGTAATGGCGACGTGAAAGGCATAGTCGGCCGCTGCTTTTTCAGCCCAGCCGCGCCATTGTTGGAACGCTGCGAGCGGCGATTGCTGCGGGCTTGGAATCACAAAGTCGACGATCGACGTGGTGCCACCAGCAGCTGCCGCCGAGGTGCCGGTGAAAAAGTCCTCCGACGCCACCGTGCCCATAAACGGCAGCTCCATGTGGGTGTGGGGATCGATGCCGCCAGGCATCACATACGCACCACCAGCGTCGATAATTGTCGCACCGGCACTCGCAGGTCCGTCGAGGTCGAGCCCTACGGCCGCGATGGTTTCGCCGATAATCAGCACATCGGCGCGGAACTCACGCTCAGCGGTCACAACAGTGCCGCCGCGAATTAGTGTTTTGCTAGACATGGCGCTTGGCGTGCTCCCGCAACGAAAGGTTGCATTGACTGGCAAAGTTACGAGCGCCTGGGGGCGACTGTCAAGCCACATGGCAAGGTGCAACCCAGGTGAGCGCTGCCCACGAAAAACCTACAAAACCCGGCGCACGAAACCCCATCGCCGTTTGTTCGAGCTTACAGTTTGCGCCACCTGTTACACGTCGCAATCTGTGGGAGCTGATGATGACCGAACAAGAAATGATCGACCTATCCAAGAAGCATTCCATGTTTTCTTGGTCTGCCACTGGCAAAACTTCGCCGCTGCCAGTGTCCGACGCCCGTGGGGTTTGGATGTATGGGCCGAGTGGACAAAAATGGCTCGACTTCAATAGCCAGTTGATGAGCGTTAATATTGGCCACAGTCATCCCAAAGTCATCGCCCGCATGAAGGCAGCATGCGACGAGTTGTTGTTCGTCTATCCGGGTGCCGCCACCGAAGTGCGCGCTCGATTTTCGCAAAAACTCGCTGGGTTATTCCCTGGCGACTTGAACAGTTTTTTCTATACCCTCGGCGGCGCTGAAGCCAACGAAAACGCCGTCAAGTGCGTGCGCTTGTTTACTGGCCGTCACAAGATCTTGAGTCGCTACCGCAGCTATCACGGTGCCACCGCCAACGCGATGCAACTCACCGGCGACCCACGGCGTTGGGCCAACGAGCCAGGCGGGTCAGGTTTCATCAAAGTGATGGATCCAATTCCGTTCGATTATTCGTTCGGCAGCAACGACGACGAAATCGTCGACAACAACCTGCGCTACCTCGACGAAGTGATTCGGTTCGAAGGACCGCACACGATTGCCGCTATGTTCATTGAAACCGTCACCGGTACCAATGGAATTTTAATTCCGCCCAAAGGCTACCTGGCCAAACTCAAAGCGCTGTTGTCGTCGTACGGCATCTTGTTGGTGTGCGACGAAGTGATGTGTGGCTGGGGCCGCACCGGCCGGCTGTTCGCCTTTGAACATGGTGGCATCGTGCCTGATATTGTGACCACCGCCAAAGGCTTGACCTCTAGCTATGTGCCGCTCGGCATCATGGCGGTCTCCGATCGCATTGCTGCGCACTTCCAAGACAATATGTTTTGGGGTGGCCTGACGTACAACGCTCATCCATTTTGTCTCTCCGTGGCCGAAGCCGTGGTCGATACCTTGATCGAAGAAAAAATGGTCGAGAATGCCGCGCGGCTGGAGCCAATTCTGCATGCGCATCACGCTGCACTCAAAGCCAAACACAAATCGGTGCGCACTCATCGCAACATCGGCTTATTTGGCCTAATCGAGTTACAAAAGAACAGCAACGGCGAACGTTTGGTGCCGTACAACGGCAGCCACCCGGTGATGACCAAGATCGGCTCGTTCTTTCGCGACAACGGTTTGTTCACGCTAACCCAAGGCGGCACGATTTTCACCAATCCACCACTTTGCATCAGCGACGAAGATCTGGCTCACGGGATCTCAATCATTGACCGCGCATTGACCATTGCAGACGAGGCATTCGAAGGATGAAAACTCAACTCGATCCCAAGCGTGCCGAAACCGTTTTCAGCGATGCCAAGCCGGCGTACTCATTGCAGCAAGCGATGCATGAGTCCAACCGCTGCTTGTATTGCCACGACGCGCCGTGCATCAAAGTCTGTCCGACCGAGATCAATATCCCGGAGTTCATCCGCAAAATTGGCACCGGCAATGTCGAAGGTGCAGCGCGCACCATTTTTGAAAGCAACGTGCTCGGCATGTCGTGTGCTCGGGTGTGCCCGGTCGAAGTGCTGTGCGTTGGCGACTGTGTCTACAACGAAATGGAAATTGCGCCGATTCAAATTGGCCGGTTGCAGCGCTTTGCCACCGATGCTGCGTTCGCAGCGGATTGGCAGTTTTTCGAAGCTGGCGCCGACACCGGCAAAAGTGTTGGCATTATCGGTGGTGGCCCGGCCAGTTTGGCGGCGGCACACCGGCTGCGTCGCTTTGGCCACCAAGTAACCATCTACGAAAAATCGGCAACGCTCGGCGGCCTCAACACCACGGGTGTGGCGCCGTACAAGTTGCGGGCCGATGATTCGTTGGCCGAAGTTGAATGGGTGCTGGCCATTGGCGGCATCACCATCGAAACCAATGTAAATGTGCCAACCACCCACACCTGGGCCGAACTACAAAAACGCCATGATGCGCTGTTTTTGGGTTTGGGCTTGGGCCCCGATAGTTGGCTGGATTTGCCGGGCAAAGACCTCCAGGGCGTGCGCGGTGCGGTCGATTTTATCGCCGAGATGAAAGCCCGACCACTCGACTTGTCGCATGTTACCGACGCTGTGGTAATCGGTGGCGGCAATACCGCCGTCGACGCTGTGCGGGAATTACTTGGGTTACGCCAAGCGCCGGGTTCAGCGTTGCGCACCATCACCATGGTGTATCGCGGCAGCCAAGAAGTTATGAGCGGCTACGCCCATGAGTTTGCCTACGCCAAACAAGATGGCGTGCAGGTAAAATGGCACGCGGTGCCAACCGGCTACGATGGCAGCGGCAGTGTCACCGCGGTGCGCGGCACCACCATGGACGCCAACAAAAAACCGGTCGCGGAGTTCTTGATTCCGGCGCAATTGGTACTGCTGGCAGTTGGCCAAGCTAAGCTTGGCGATCTAGTCGCAGGTTTGGCTGGGGTGGTCGTTGAGCGTGGAGTTATTACCACCGATGCCAACGGTGCAACCGGCCGCCCAGGCGTGTACGCCGGCGGCGATTGCCGCAATGGTGGCAAAGAAGTTGTCAACGCAGTGGCCGAAGGCCGCGATGCTGCGATCGCAATCGATGCATTTTTACAGGCAGGAGGTCGAGTATGAGCGATGCAAACAAGCCAGTTGATTTAACGACAAATACCGGCGGCATCATTTCGCCGAATCCATTTTGGCTCGCTTCGGCACCGCCCGCGAACTCCGGCGCGCAAATTCAGCGAGCGTTTGCCGCTGGTTGGGGCGGCGCGGTATGGAAGACCTTAGGCCAACCGATTCAAAACGTATCGAGTCGGTTCGGCGCCATCGGGTATCGTGGCGTGGCGGGCGTAGGTTTCAATAACATTGAGCTGATCACCGACCGTCCCCTCGAAGTGAACTTCCGCGAAATTTACGAAACTAAAAAGCTGTTCCCGAAACACGCGATCATTGTTTCGCTGATGGTGGAAACCGAAGCCGAGTGGAAAGAAATGATCAAGCGCTCGGAAGATGCCGGCGCAGATGGCTTAGAGCTTAACTTCGGCTGCCCACACGGGATGTGTGAACGCGGCATGGGCTCGGCCGTTGGCCAAGAACCCAAAGTCAACGAACGCATCACTGGCTGGGTTAAGAGCTACGCCAAGGTGCCAGTGCTGGTGAAACTTACGCCGAATGTGTCCGACATTATTCCGCACGGCATGGCAGCCCGGCGCGGTGGTGCCGACGGTGTGAGTTTGATCAACACCATCAAGAGCATTATCGGCGTCGACATCGATACGTTTACACCACGCCCAAGCGTCGGTGATAAATCGACCAACGGTGGCTACTGTGGTGTTGCAGTGCGACCAATCGCGCTGCACATGACCGCCGCGTTGGCGCGTCACAACGAATTTGCTCTGCCGATCA
>JAYWHS010001215.1:0-1935 GCA_043777635.1 Kofleriaceae bacterium
CTTAGGCCTGCCACTGCGCCTCACTGGCCTTGGGGCCGAGTTGCTTGCCGATCATGATCGCGCCGGTCATGCCGGTAATCACCGCCACGCCAAATGCCCAAAATCCCCACCCAACGCCGACCGAACCGACGCCGCCGGGCTTGGTTGCAACAAATACACAACCGGTGATCAAGGCCACGAACATCGTCATAAGCGCCAACGTTGTAGGTGCGATCGGCAATTTTTCGAGCATCGCCTGGGCATCGGATTGTTTGCGGAATGCCAATGGTAACGTTGCAAGCAGACTA
Organism: Kofleriaceae bacterium; assembly: GCA_043777635.1. Classification (GTDB taxonomy): domain Bacteria; phylum Myxococcota_A; class Polyangia; order Haliangiales; family Haliangiaceae; genus JABFXX01. Next base: position 288 of record JAYWHS010001215.1, read on the forward strand.
AGCACCGCCAAGCCAATTGCGCCTAAGGTGATGTAACCAAAGATCGGAAAAGCCCCGCTGGCTGAGCCATGGTTTTTTTGAATCTCAGTCACGATTTCTGCGTTGGAACGCGACTCACAGTGAGCCTTGATATCGAACTGTTCGGAACCGTCAACACACGCTGAAAACGACAACAGACCATAGCCCATTTCGCCACGACTAGCGGTGTTGGCCAGCCAACGTTTCGACACCATCGCGAAGGCCAAGCCGGCGATCGCCACGATCACTAAAACACCCGCAAGCAAGCGATTGTCTTTGGTGACCACATTGCCCGACGCATCAAAATTGGTATTGAGTTCCATCGTGATTTCTCCTAGTACGATCCGTTGCCGATCTAGTACGACAATTCACAACTTCTTTGCGCAACAAACCGACGGTTTCGGCTATCGACGATCGAGCGAGCTGCCCAGCGGCCCACCTAAATGCGGCATTACTTTGCCCATTTCGGCGTATTCGGCGTGGGCGCCGTTCCAAATATCTTCGGCCATGACGCCGCGCCCAGCCCGAGCTGCAAACACGGCGGCCCGCACAATCGCGTTTTTGATGTAGCCGCCGGTCATTTCAAACCGCTCTGCGAGCGCTGCAAAATCGACGGTATCAACAACTTCGGTGGCTGGCGGCAACAACGCGCGCCACAGTTGTTCACGCTCAAGCGGTTCTGGAGCTGGAAATCGGATCCGGAAATTAAGCCGGCGCTGCAGCGCTGGGTCGATGGCATTTTCAGCATTGGTGGTCAAAATGCTGATGCCGTCGAAGGTTTCCATGCGCTGTAAGATGTAATTGACCTCTAAGTTCGCAAAGCGGTCCTGGGCGCTGCGCAATTCGGTGCGTTTGCCAAATAAACTATCCGCTTCGTCGAACAACAACATGGCGTGGGATTGTTGCGCTTGGTCAAAGATACGACTGAGATTTTTTTCAGTTTCACCGACGTACTTCGAAACCACGGCTGACAAATCGATGCGAATAAGTTCGAGCCCTAACGCCGATGCCATTACACTCGCAGCCATAGTTTTGCCAGTGCCAGGCTCGCCGGAAAACAACGCCGAGACTCCGCGTGCGATACCCAAGTGGCGCGCGAAACCCCAGGTTTCAAGAATTTTTGAGCGCTGCCGAACCATGGCGATCATATCGTGCAGCGACTCCAACACGTCGTCGGGAACGATCAATTCACTGAACTTGGCTTTGCGAGGCACCACCGAACCGTAGCTGCCTAACCGTAGTGACAAGCGACGCGCCACCGCAGCTTCGATAAACTCGGCTTCGAGCGGCCGACTCAGTAATGCCGCGTGCTGGGCAGCTTCGTCGAGAATTTCGCCGATGGCACCAGCGCCCAACACGTAACGTGCGCCGAGCTCGGGCGCATACGCCATGGTGGCGTCGGGCACCTTCACGGGCCGTGGCAGCTGCAACCCAAATTCAAATGCCGCAACCCGAGTTTCCAAATCAGCTGGCGGCATGACAATTTCATGCACTGGGCGATGGAGTAGCCCCAGCGGTGCGCGCGACGCAGCGGACGCGATCACCAAGCCTCGATGGTGAGAAATTAAAGTGGCAACTTGCGATGCGGCAAACTCTTGTTGACCGGCATCACCTTCATTCGGAGTGCTGG
>JAYWHS010001216.1:0-6451 GCA_043777635.1 Kofleriaceae bacterium
ACTACGAGTTTCCTACGGTGGTAGCCGCGACGACAAAGATCGTGACCGACCAAGCCATGGCCGACCAACGACGCGGCCAGCCGCCAAAGCTCGGCCGAAGTTCAAAGTGCGCGGCGCTAAGCGCTAACCAGCATCGCTTTGACAAAGTGTCAAATCTGCTGGTTAGCCTCGATCAAACAAGGGACGTTCCCGCGTTCCCGTCCCTTCTGCGCGACTTTCAACTGGCAAGTCGCCGGCATTCAACCCACCACGCGTTGCCCGCGCGGGTTTCTTTGATCATTCATTTGCCGTTTCTGCTCAGTCAGGGCGTGGTCGCTTAGGGCTTGTGCATGAATTCCTGACCCAATATTTGGGTCGAGCCACGAGAATGGCAAGGCGCGAGGAAGGCGCATATCCGTCGGTATGTGCCTGACGAGCAACGCCGCCAGTCACGATGGATCGGCACAAAGAAGGGTCAGTAATTTATGCACAAGTCCTTAGGGCTGGCCGTCGTTAGGGGCGGCCAGCGCTTCCAATAGTTTTCGTCGGGTAATCGGCTTGGGCACCAACGCGCGCACGTTGAGGGACTTGGCTCGGCGTCGGTTATCGGCGTGCGCTCGCGAGGTGATCACAATGACTGCGATGCCTGCGCGTTTAGGGTCAGCGCGCAACGCGGTAATCAATGCCCAGCCATCAAGATTGGGCATTTCGAGATCTGTAACCAACAGGTCGTAGCGATGTTGGACGGTATTTTGTAATGCTCGTACGCCGTCTTCGGCCACATCCACAATCCAACCTTCGCGTGAAAGCATACTGGTCATGGCTTCGCGAATGGCGCGCGAGTCATCCACGACCAGTGCGCGGCCGGCCGCGAGCATCGGGGCCGAACCGGTATCGCTATGGGCGTGAGGTGTGGCCATACGTGCGTGGCCGCGACGTACCAGTTGCGCTGGATCTAAGATCAGTTGAACTTTACCCGAGCCGCTGATGGTTGCACCGGCGTACAAGGTTAGTGGTGCTAGCACCGGGTCGAGTTGTTTGATCACGATTTCACGTAAGCCAACGATTTTGTCGACGGTGCAAACTACCGAGCGACCTGCGTACGTGACTTCCATCGCAGGCCGCAGGCCGGTGGGTTTGTTGCCGCCTAACAACTGCTCGAGAGAAAGCACCGGCAGCTGCTCATGCCGTAACGACACTGTGTCGTCGTTTGGGTTTGCTGTGATCGATTGGGTCACGAAGACCGAAGGTATGGCGTAGACCTGGCCGGCGACCTTGAACAACATGGCGGTACCGACTGCGGTCGACAATGGCAACCGTAAGGTGAACGTGGTGCCGCGGCCAGCGCTTGATGAGATGGACACCTCGCCACCGAGTCGGGCGATGCTCTGCCGAACCGAATCGAGGCCGATGCCGTGACCAGCAAACGCCGTTGCATCGTCTTTGACCGACACCGGCGTAACAAACAGTGAACGCAGTACTTCGTCTTCGCTTGCGACTGCGGCACGCGCTGTGGTCCAGCGATTGGTTTGCACCAGCCGGTCGCGTAAGGTTTTGGTATCAACGCCAGCGCCATCGTCGGCAATCGATAGCACCAGAAATCCGGCATCTTGGCGCGCAGTCATCGTAATGGTGACGTGGGCTGGTTTGTTGAAGGCGGCACGGGCGGCTGCGGTATCGACACCGTGGCTCACGACATTGCGGAGCAGTTGCACGATGGGATCATGCAGCGCTTCGGCGACGGTTTTGTCAAACTCGGTTGATTCACCTCGCGTGACTAGCTCGACCGCAGCGCCGGTGGCGCGCCGCAATGCACGCAGGGCGCGCGCCGAATATGAAAACAAGGATTGCGCGGTGTCCATGCGCATGGCGGTCAAGCTCTTTTGCAACTCGCCGATGGTGCGTCGCAAGGCTTCGGTTTCATCGATGAGTGCAGCGCTGGTTTGGCTCAACAGCGTGGCCTGTGCAGCGAGTTCGGCTTCGAGGCTGGTCATGGCCGTTGCAGTCGTTGGCGCTAACGGTGCCGCATCGTCGAGGGCGGTACGAAGTTGTTGCCGAATGCGTGCGATGTCGCGGGCCACGGTGCGTAACAGTTGGGTTCGGCGTTCGATGCGCGTGCGATCAAAAAGCAGCTCCGCCGCATTCGACATCACGGTGTCGATGCGTTCGGGTGCGACGCGTAAATGCGACCGGGCAGTTTCAAGTGGGATAATCGGTGCGCTTGCTGGATCGATTTCCATGGCTGCGACCGGAGCCGGATTATCGGACGTTAATTGTAACAACATGGCGGCCAACGTCGCCGGCAAGCTGGTGAATGCTGCGCCGCGTTCGACGACCTCGCGGATACCATCACAGATATCAACGATGCTGTCGCGAATAGCGGTGGTCCAAGTTGGGCGACCCTCGCGCAACAGCAGTAAGCTGCTTTCCAGCTGATGCACCGCATCGACGACCGTGAGTAGCCCAACCGTGCCACCCGCGCCTTTGATGGCATGCGTTACCCGCAACATTTCTGCGAACGCTTCGGGGCTTGGACGGCTGGACCCGCCGTCAAGACACAGCCGGGTTACCGTGTCGAGAGCGTCGTTGGCTTCGCCGGAAAATAGCTGCCGCAACAAGCTAAGCTCTTCAGCGTCGAAATCAATAGTGGCGCTCATGGCTGGACCGTGCGCTCGCCCGACGCCAGCTCTTCTCGGTTACCCACTTGTGCGATCTGCTGTGCGACCAGGCGATGAACTTCGGCGGGTTCCAAAAGCAAAATTTGACTGGCACCATCGATCAGGAATCGGCCGTCATATTCGTACGATGCAACACGATCAATTTTTTCTAAACGCACAGCTAACACCGTGCCGCTGATGTCGATGAGCAAGGCGCCATCGCCTTGGCGAGCGGTGCCGATTGCCGGCGCGGCACCTGGAACGATTGCTGTGACATCGATCACAGGGACAATGTGACCGTGCAGATTACAAACGCCGCACAGTGCCGGTGGCGCCGACGGTACCGTGGTGACAAAACCCAGCGTAACGACTTCGCGGATCCAGCGAATTTCGAACGCGTAACGCGATTCGCCGACGGCAAATACAATCACGTTGCGTGGATCCGACATACTCGGCGCATGATACTCGCAACCACGCCTGGGCGCGATGGTTGATGGCTTGCTTCTCCTGCGCCGAACCGGCACAGTGTAGGTATGAAAAAAATCGTTGGCTGCACGCTCGGATTGATTGGGCTGGTTGCTGGTTGCGGTGGTGACGCCAAGACCAATGTCGATGCAGCAATCGTGGATGCCGCGGGCGATGCGGCGCGCGTCGACGCCGGAGCTGACGGATTTGTTACGTTGCTGGGACGCGACTGGAGTTTGATGCCGGGCCAAGAAACCTACCGTTGCCGCCGGGTGGTGGTCCCCACCGATATGTACATCACCGCATTTCGCGCTGTGGCACCTGTTGGTACGCACCACACCGTGGTGACACTGAGCGACAGTGGGCCGTTGGGCGACTATGACTGCAATGCTGGCAATTTAGATTTTAAGATGCTTTACGCCTCGGGGGTTGGTACCGATGATTTGACTTTCCCAATTGGCGTTGCCATTAAAGTGAAAGCCGGCCAACGGGTAAATATCAATCTGCATTTGTTCAACACCAGTGATCAAGTGGTCACTGGGACGTCCGGCGTCAAAGTAAAAACCGTGGCTGCCGCCGCCGTGACGGCCGAAGCCGAAATGTTTTTTGGCGGCACGTTTAATCTCAATATTCCAAGCGGCGCTGCACCGGTTGTGCAATCCGGTTCATGCACGGTCACCCACGACTACAATCTATTTGGGTTATGGCCGCACATGCATCAGTACGCAACCCATCAAAAAGTGGTTTTGACCCGCGCCGCAGTGCCGATGACGCTGCTTGATGATGCGTTCACGTTTGTCGAACAACGCAACTATCCATTGGCAACGCCGCTCGCTGTTAAAGTTGGTGATCAGATTCAAGTCACCTGCACCTATCAGAACAACAGTGGCACCACGATCCGTTTCGGGGACAGCTCCGATGCCGAAATGTGTCTTACCGGGCTGTATCGTTATCCAGTAGTGCCAAGTGGCAACTTGTTCGAATGTACCGAAGGTTCGATGTAAGCACGCGGCGCGCGAGTAACGCGTGGAGGGAAGAATGCTGGCGACTTGTCAGCGGCCGAAGGGACGTTCCCGCGGGCAAGCCCCTTGTCAGTGCCCTCAGCTATGGCCTTTTTTGCGTCGCTCTTTGCGAGCGGCATGTTCTTCATCGACTAGCCGTACGTAGTCGAGGTTAGTGATTTCGAATGGCACCGGCGGGGTGCCGGCTAACGCAACAATGCTGTTGCGAAATTCTGCGACCAGGTGACCTCGTCCGGCAAGCGCGCCACCTGCAACGGCCGTCTCGGCTTCGGTAACCAGTTGTTCGGCAACGTGCGGTGCCAGGCGGCCGCGCCGCAGTAGGTCTTGCATGGAATTTGCCAACGTACTCACTTCGTATTGGCCGGTGTCGAGCATATCGAGGGCCACGAACAGCACTTGGCGCGCGGTCAACACCCCGTCGGTAAACAACACCAGTGCGCACTGAAAATAGTTATAGACTGGCACCAACCGTTGACCAAATTTGCGAAAGCCTTGTGGTGGCGAACGGCGATCGAGATGAATAAACATGCGGCTCACGGCATTAGCCTTGGGCACACGGCGCGCCAGGTCGAGCACGCGTTGGGCGTCGTCGTCGTAGGTGCGGGCCGCAGCCAGCACGCGCTCAAGCTCTGGGAGCGAGACTCGTTCGGCAACAATGTCGGCATACAAACAATAAATGACCGCATCGGCTTCCGCATCATCGCCGAATAATGTTTCGAGTGGTGCAGTGGCATTGATGCGGCTTTGCAGCATGGCTGGCAACTTGTAGGGAATCTGGGCCCGCAGGGAACGGAACCGGCCGCGCAAAATATTACGTAAATTGTTTTTCAGAACGAACTCGTCGTAGGTAACGCCATCTAAGGCTAACTTGGCGGCGAGCACCTGTCGCATTTGGGTTGGCGAACCGGACACGATGCAAATGCGATGACCGTCCTGTTGCAGTGAGCGCAATAACGCGGCGGCGCCAGGAAACGCTTGTTTATCTGCTGCGGTTTCAATTGCACTTTTAACGAGGTCGCGAACAGAATCAAACTCAGTACGCAGGTAGGTCTTGTCGAGATCCCAGCGAAAAACGTGGCGCGGCGGTGCGGCGCCAAACGCCAAGGTCGCAGGCGGCGGTTCGAGTAGGCCAATTTGTGCGCCCACTTGTTTCGCTAGCGCGGCGGTTTTACGCGACGCTTGTTCAAAAAGCAGACGCGCAAGACTCATGGCATGCCCACGACGCGGAGCTGCCGATCTTGAACTTCGGCCATCGTGCGCGCGATGTTGCCGCACAGATTGCCGGCTAACGCTTTGTTCGCCACTTTAATTGCGTTGGTGATAGCGCGTGCGTTGGAACGGCCATGCGCTTTGATAAACGGATACTCAAAGCCCAACAGCGGTGCGCCGCCGTACTGCTGCCAATCGGTTACCATCTTGAGTTGATCAATTGCCGACGATAACGCCGCGAGCCCAATGCGCCAAACCAATTTTTCTTTGTGAGCGTAGCGAGCTAATCTCGTCACCGTTTCAGATACGCCTTCAAGCATCTTAAGCACCACGTTGCCAACGAACCCGGAGGTCACGACCACGTCGGCGACGCCGCGCGGAATATCGAGGCCTTCGATATTGCCGATGAAATTAAGGTCACTCGCGGTCCGCAAAATTTCATGGGCTTGCACTACCGACAGCGGACCTTTACCTGCTTCCGCGCCGTTGGAAAGCAGGGCAACCCGGGGACGTGGATTTTTGGAAACTAAGCGCGCATACGCTGAGCCCATCACGGCGAAGCCAACCAAGTCTTCGGCTGAAGCGTCGATGGTTGCGCCGACATCGAGAATTAACGAGAACGGATCATTCTTTTCGCCGCGACGAAGTTCGGTTGGGTACACCGATGCCAACGCTGCACGGCGAATTCCTGGCAACAGTTGCCATTTCTTAGCGCAGGCCAACACCGACGCGCCAGTGTTACCAGCGGACACCAATGCATCGCCTTGGCCGGATGCGATTAAATCGGCACAAACAAAAATAGACGCGTCGGGTTTGTGGAGTAATGCTTCGGCTGGCTTTTCGTCCATGTCGACGAAACTGCCGGTGTGGTGCACACGCATTCGTGAGCCATCGTGGCGCATGCGCGGCAGCAAGCGGCCCAAGACCGCTGCATCTCCGACCAAAATAATTTCGGCACCCCGTAAACCGAGCGAGGCCGCCGCTGCACCTTCCACGATCTGTTCGGGGGCGTGATCTCCACCCATGGCGTCGACGACGATGCGATGCATGGGCGTAGTCTGCCATGAGCGGTCGGTGTTGGGGCGATCTAACACCCGCGAAAGTTGCAGTTGTGGCTGA
>JAYWHS010001217.1:0-1933 GCA_043777635.1 Kofleriaceae bacterium
CTGTTCACGGCCGACATTGGGCCACGCGCTGCTGATCGGATTTTTCAGTCGGTAAAAAAGGGCCTGTCCAAGAACGATTTAACCGACGCTGACAAGATCTGGAAACAGATTCGCAAGACCTCCGAAGAAATCCTCGATTTGGGTGCTGAACCGCTCAACTTCGCACGTTCCAAACCGTTTGTGTTGTTGGTCTTAGGAGTCAACGGCGTCGGCAAGACCACAACTATTGGCAAATTGGCAGGCCGGTTAACGCGTGAAGGCAAAAAAGTAATTCTCGGTGCTGGTGACACCTTTCGCGCAGCGGCCACCGAACAGCTCGAAGAATGGGGCAAGCGAGCCAACGTTCCGGTGGTAAAAGGCAAATCCGGCGGTGACCCATCGTCGGTCATTTTTGATGCGATCAAGCGTGGTGTCGACGAAGACTACGACGTGGTGATTTGCGATACCGCTGGACGCCTGCATTCAAACTCGGGATTGATGGACGAACTTAAAAAAATCCGCCGGGTTTGTGACAAGGCGATGCCGGGTTGCCCACATGAGACCTGGATGGTGCTCGACGCCACAACCGGGCAAAACGCCATTTCTCAGGCCAAAACATTTAAAGCTGACATGGAAATTACCGGGATCGTCCTTACCAAGCTCGACGGCTCAGCCAAGGGCGGCGTGGTACTTGGAATTTGCGACGAATTAAAAGTGCCCGTGCGCTACGTTGGCGTCGGAGAATCGATCGACGACCTGCGCCCGTTTGATGCCCGAACCTTCGTCAACGCATTGTATGCAGATGAAGCGTAACGTGCGAATTCATCGCAGCCACCGACAACGATGTGAAGGTTTGTCGGACTTTGAGCCACCTAACACCTTGAGATCTAAAAAATTCGCGGCTATAGTCGCGCGCACTCTCGAAAAAGCGAGCTAAGTCAGTGAAATTGATAAAGTTTTACCAATCGAGAAATACGTCAACCGGAGAGTCCCTTCGCATGCGTCCCATGAAATGGAAGATACTGCTCGCAGCAGCCACCACGTTTTGGACTGCTTCTTTGGCCACATCAGTGACCATGGCACAGCCCAAAACGGATAAAAAAGATAAACCGGTGGATGCCGGAGAAATTGAGATGGACCCTGTTGATCCGCCTGCTGGCGGTGACACCGGCGAAATCGATATGGACCCGAACAAACAAGGGGATCTCGCCTCAGACCTCACCGCAGAGGAAGGCAATGCACCAGTAAAGGCTAGCGGGCCAGTTGCTAAGACGCCGCTGTCTTGGAGCGACATCCGCGTAGTCGTGCGAAAACCCTTCCTGAAGCAGAAACGCTGGGAAGTGTTGCCGCAAGTATCGATTACTGCAAACGACAACATGATTCGCCACATCGGATTTGGTGGCCAACTCAATTACTACTTCTCGGACGTGCTCGCAGTCGGCGTGGAAGGTACCTATTTTACCGACCAATTCCGCGAGCCGTTCGACTTGGTAGCGCGCCAAGCGCGCCGCCTGCCAACCGTGAATAAGTACAATTTCGCAGGTGGTCTCAACTTCCACTATGTACCGGTGTACGGCAAATTCGCCGTGCTCGATAAGAAGCTGATTACCTGGGAAGCGTTATTTACACTCGGCCTGAGTGTTGGCCAAAGCGAAGTTATTCCGCGCGATGCCAAGTTTCCTGGTTTCACCAATATCTTGTTCCAGCCGAACGTTGGCGTAAGTATGCGGTTCTTCTTGACGAAGTGGCTCACGGTTACCTTTGGTATTCGCGATTACATCTTCGTCGACAAGTTCGAACCAACCGATCGCTCGGCCACCAAAAATAACACTGCCGAATTGGCCAAAGACAACGCCGACTCGTCGCTCATCAACAACGTGATGTTTCAAGCTGGGTTGAGCTTCTGGTTCCCAACCTCGTTTGAATACACCACGTTCCGCTGAGAACCTTTCCT
>JAYWHS010001218.1:0-1932 GCA_043777635.1 Kofleriaceae bacterium
GATTTGCGCTGGATGACGCTTGGTTGTCGCTGCGATATCTTCGCTGCGGTCGTAAATCATCTTGACGGGATGCTCCGCCTTGCGTGCCAGCAACGCCGCGTGGGCCGCCAACATCGACGGATATTCTTCTTTGCCGCCAAAGCCACCGCCGGTCACCGCTTGGCTAATGACCACTTTATCGTCGCTGCATTGCAGCAACGTTTTGATCGCTTTATGAATGTAATACGGACACTGCATCGAGCCGACGATAAAGCAGGTGTCATTGCGCCATTCCGCCAACATGCCTTGCGGCTCAATGTACATCTGCTCTTGCGGCGAGGTGTAGTAGTCACCTTCAATGATGTGCGCAGCGCTGGCCATCACGGCATCGAACGCGGCGTCGTCGGTGTGGCCTTTGCGAATCAACAGCTTTTTGAAAACGTTGTCGTCGCCGAACAGCTTGACGTTGCCAGCAAGGGCCTCGGCCATCGAAAATACCGGCGGCAACGGTGTAACCCGAGCCACCACCAGCTTGGCCGCAGCGAGCGCAGCCGCCCGGGTCGGCGCCGCAACCAGCGCGATGGCTTCGTCGACGTGCATCACCGGCGCACCAAGCGCGACCAACGCAGGTTGATCGTGCTCGATCAAGGCAATCTCATTGAAGCCGCCAACATCGGTAATGTCGGCAGCTGTCACCAGGATCGCCCCGGTGGCGGCAAAACCGTCGAGGGTATCAATGCTTTCAAGTCGGCCGTGGGCAATGGTTGATCGCACGGTGATGCCGTGCCACGCACCAGGCGCATCGAGATCATCGACGTACATCGCACGTCCGGTTACTTTGGCGACGCCGTCGACGCGCGGCATGGACGCACCAACATGAGTTGTCGAGGGTTGCGACATGCGCGGCATCGTACGTTGGTTTGACGACCAACGTGACCTCCGAGCGTGAAAAAAACTACGGCCAATACGCCTATCGAGCCAAGGGCCAGGTTAGGCTATCGGCAATGAAACCCATCATTGCTTTACTCATCGCATTTGTGGCGGTTATCGCCTTGACCCCGACGCCGGCCGAAGCCCGTGGTGGCATATTGATTTACCACACCGGAGAAAAGGATTTTGAATGCGGCCCGCTGCCTGCGCCGTTTGACAAAGAGCCGTCGCTGGCCGGTTATCACGCCGGTTATATTTGCGACATCACTGGGATTTTCTGGTCGTACTTTTCGGTGCGTAACTGCAAAGCTGCAGCGATCAACGGCAGCTCGTACAATGACGAACCTGAACTCGCCGCAGCCATCAAAGCCAAATATCCAGAATCGTCCATGAAGCGCGGGATCTGGGGCAAGTACGGCTGGATGATTCTGGCGCTCGTAGTTCTCGGCGGCATTGTGATGGCGATCAAATCGAAATTTAGCGGCGACGACGAGTGAATCGAACGTTAGGCAACATGCCTTGGCGTGTCCCTGCGCTGGGCTTGTCGCTACGCGCTGCACGCACGCGCCTGTTGTGCGGCGAATTTGGCAGCACCATCGAACGCCTGCTCGGCGAAGCGATTGCAACCGGCTGTGAACTGAGCTGGTTGGACATTCCGCCGGCGCGCGATGACATTGCCACCGGTAGTTCAACCGGGCCGTTTGACGCGGCTACCGCAGATTTGTGGAAATGGCTCGGCGCGGCGATTCGCACCGCGCGAGCCGACGACCGTTTCGTTGCGACTGCAGCACTTGCGTCGGTAACGTCGGGCGATTTACGCATCGCGTTCCCTTTGGCATTTGTGCAGCATCGCATTGAACAAATATTGGTCGCCAGCACGCTCGAAGTTGTGCCGTGTGTGCAACTGCAACTGGAGCCTGAACATCATCGCAATGATCATCACTGGTCGGAGTTGCGCGAAACCATGCTGCGCTTGGTGCGTGAAGGCAAAGTGCTGCATTGGGGCGTTGCAGTAGCCGCACC
>JAYWHS010001219.1:0-6448 GCA_043777635.1 Kofleriaceae bacterium
ACCCGCATTGCGACAATATCGCCAGCGACGACGGCATCGAGAGTTTTACCTTGCGCCACCAGATCTGCGTCGGGCTTCCAGTTTTTCTTTTCTAGGGTGGTTGTACGATAATTGCCATCGGCACCGAGCACTTGCACGCGCGCCGCCAACGAACCCAGTTGTGGTAAGCCCCGCAGTGGCAAACGATAGTTGTCGTTGGTCAGCTCTTGCGAAAAACTCACGACCAAATGTTTGACGCCGTTGGCTGGAATTGGAAACACCCGAGCGGCAAACTCATTACCCGCAGCTTGTTCAAGCAACGCCGGGTCTTGCCGTCGATGCAAGAAATCTTCGTACGCGCGTCGCGCCAATTGTTTTTCAACAACTTCGGCTTCCATAAATTGGCCGTCGTTTTCCATGGCGAACCGCGAAATTGCAGCGCCATCGGGCAACGTGATCCTAAATTTGCCTTCGCGGATCCGCGCTTCAGGATTACGAAAGTACAAATGCAGTTCGGTGAACGCCAACGGGCCATCTAACACCGACTTGATTTCGACGTTGGTAATTTCCAACCCGCTGCCGTCGGATGCAGTCAAGCCGAACCAGGCTTCACGCGCCATCGGCTTGGTCAACTGTTCAAGCCCAACGGACGCGGTGATCGCGGGTGCCAGCGGCGGCGCACTAACCACTTTGCCCTTGCCGACTTTGCTCGATGCAGTAGGCGACGCACTCGGTGCCGCGCCAGCCGCCGAAGCTGCTGGATTTTGGCAAGCCAGCAAACTTGTTGCTGCCGCTGCTGCCGACCAAAGTGCCCACATCCTTGAAAGATCTACCAATTGTTTGCTCATGCCGTGTACACGCACGACCGGTGCGGGCGATCTTTCATGGTTGCTCGGGGTCACGAAACATGGCGCAACGACAATGTAGGCATAGAGAACCTTTAGATATTTCTATTTCCAGCTTGTGCGAGCCGTAACGTACCTGCGACCATGATGGCTATGCGAAATGCGCTTTGGCTGGTGGTTCTGGCAGGCTGCTCGTTTGAAGCCCGTGGCGGCGCGGATGCACCCCCAGCGACGGCCATTGATGCGTCCAGGCTCGATGCAGTTACCCTCGACGCTGCGGCCGACGCACCGCCGGATGCCGCCGTCGTTGTATGTAAACTGCGCGCCAAAACCAGCACGCTGCAATTGCGCGGACTGGTTGGCGGCGGCGGCGGCGGTGGGCCAACTAATCTGATGTGTCCCGCCAATGAATTCCCCGTTGGCTACGGCTTCGATATCAGCAATAACGACACTACCAATGGTGGCCGCTCGGCACACAAGGTTACGCAGCAATGCGCACCACTATCACTCTTGAACTCGACATTGATGGTTGGCACGTCGTCCGCGCCAGTGCTTAAGGCCGGCACGGGCACGTCCAACTGGACCCCAGCGACAGCCACTGCGGTTGTCGCCTGCCCTCCCAACACCATCATGGTTGGACTCAGAGCTTTTACCGGTCAGGACGACACGCTGTTCGCAAACATCTCGATCAAATGCCGAGAGATTATGGACGTTAACCAATTTGGCGATGAGCAATTCGTGGCAATCCCCGGAACTTCAAATTCCAGCGAAGGCTCCGACGAAGCAGCGTGCAACGACAATGAAGTTTTGTCCTTTGTGCGAACCATGTCAGGTGCCGGCATCGACAGCCTGCAACTGCAATGTGTGCAGCTGGAATGCGCACCATAACCACAGCGTCACCGCCCGGCCATGCCATACTGCGGCCATGTCATTTCGCTTGCGCGATGTTGTTGCGTTCCTCGATGAAACCCTCGAAGTTTCACGCTTCAAAGACTACGCCCACAATGGGTTGCAGGTTGAAGGCGCGATCGAGATCGATACCATCGTAACCGGCGTATCAGCGTCACTCGACTTGCTCGAACGAGCCAACGAGCTGGGCGCGGACTTGGTCATTGTGCATCACGGCCTGGTCTGGGGCGGCGGCATCACATCGGTGACCGGCCCTGTGGCGCGACGACTCAAAGCGTTACTCGCCAATGATATGTCGCTTGCGGCGTATCATCTGCCGTTGGACAAACATGCACGGCTTGGTAACAACGTCGGCATTGCCGATGCAATTGGCCTCGCACTCAGCGGCCGCGATGCGTTCGGGGATGTCCGCGGTACTGCGCTAGGCCTGTCCGGCGCATGGCCGCAACCCATCACCCGAGGAGAAGCCTTGGGCCGCATCAGTGCCGGTGTTTGCGGCGGTGTTGCTCCACGTTTTGTTTTCCCTCATGGGCCGGAGGTTGTTCGTAAAATTGGCATTTGCTCGGGTGCGGCTTCCGATCTTTTGGAAGCGGCGTCAGCCGCAGGTTGCGACATGTTCATTACCGGCGAGCTAGCCGAACGGGCCGCCGAAATCGCAAAAGAATTACAAATCACGCTGGTAGCCGCTGGTCACTACGCGACCGAAGTTTTCGGTGCACAGCGATTGGTCGAAGAACTGCGCATGCGTTTTGTTGGCATTAACGCACAGTTTGTTCCGATGCCAACAACATTGTAGCGGCTCCGACGAGAATCGAACTCGCCACATGGTCGGTGACTGGTGTTACATGAGTAAGGAAGCCCAGATGCAAGGCGGAGTGCGAACCGGACCGGAGCATACTCATGTATGTGAGGACCGGAAGCGCGGGTGAATTCATCGGCAAAGCCGAGAACGAGGGCATAGCCCTGTTGCAGACAACGCAGCAGATGGGCTCCGCAACCATGTAACACCAGTCACCTAGACAGTGTCCCAACATCACCAGATGTATCCGAAGCCAACACGACCGCGCATCATGCGACGCACGGCCGTGACGATGATGATGACGTTACGATTCGAGTTCGCCAGTCCAGTACAGATAGTCGCGCCACGCATCCGGCACCGACTGTGTGCTCACGGCAATAATCACCGCGCTCATCCATAACGGCCGCACCGGCTCGCTGCGCAACGCCATGCCTGCTTCGGTTGGGGTGCGATTCGACTTTCGGCTGTTGCACGCCACACAAGCGCTAACGATATTTTCCCACGTCGTGCCGCCGCCACGCGAACGCGGCAGAACATGATCGAAGGTGATCTCAGCCAAGGCGCACTTGCGTGCACAATACTGGCACCGGTAACGATCGCGTGCAGCAATGTTGACGCGCGAAAACTTCACCGGCTTTTTGTAGCGCCGAAATGCACGTAGTAAACGCACCACCGCCGGCGCTTTGATCACGAGTGAAACCGCTCGCAGTTCAGCATCATACTCCTCAATCACCTCGACCTTGCCGAGCGTTAGCAACGCAATCGCGCGCTGCCACGAGATGACCTTAATTGGCTCATAGCCTTGCGATAGCAAGAGCGTCCGAGTTTCCGCGCGCATAAACGCGGTCCTTTCTTCACCGGCATGTAAACAATGCCCGCCCGGTGTACACAGGCAAAATAATCGCGGCCATGTCGAGCCGTGTGGATCGCGCGCTACTGCAACACGGCGCCTATCCATCACGCTGAGTGCCGGCGTGGCCGCGTTTGAAGTCGAAGACCTTGGGTTGTTGCAAAAATTGCTCGAACAAGCCGATGCAGCGTTGTTCACCGCCAAGCGCAACGGGCGCAACCGGGTCGAGGTTCACCACCGCGCCCACAGCGTCGACGAAACCACTGCTACCGAGATTGGTAGCCCACCCGTCCCAGGTGACGCGGCATCCTCTTGATAGCTATTTTCTGTGCAGATGACCGGACTCGAACCGGCGGCCTCTCGTGTTTCAGACGATAACCATCGACAACGGCTCAACACGGCGCGCAGCGCGAACCATGGAGAACAAAAAACGTCGACGGGTTGTAGCGCTCTACCCCTGAGCTACATCCGCAAGACCCCGCATCGCAGACCGTGTACTACACAACGATGTAGCGCACGGACAACCACCATGTTGTCACGGCGGTTACTAGTATTTGGTGCATCCGCTGTTGTCAGCGTACTGCAAAAAAATCACACGCGCACGCAGCTGCATCGCTCATCGAACGTTGCAGCCGCGCACGGTGGTCACCGCGCCTTTACACCAACCCATACTTACAATCGGTCGGCGTTAGAAGTCGGCGATCACAGCAGGGGTCGACGTGTCAAAACCAACCACGTCTAACATGCCGGCGTCGTCGGGATCAGCAATGCTAAAACCCGTCGACGTCATCCCCACGACAACTAGTTTGGCGGGGATGCCTCGTGCATTTCGGTATTCGCGCAAGGCCTGAGCGGGATGCACGTCTCCAGCCCAGGTCTCGTTATCGGTGTAGATCACAAACGTATCCACATCAATGCGCTGTTTATTGGCCCATATCATGGGCAACGCACAATCGGTACCACCCATCGGCACGCGTTCGATCGTCTTGATCACGTCGTCGAGCCGTTGCCGAGGTGAAATCGCCAGCTTGGTAATCCCAGATTGCCCACCACCATATTGTCCACCGTAGCCACCGGCCGCTGCCGAGAAACCGATGAACTCATGGTTGCGTTCCGTCGCTGCGGTCACCAAGGCCATCGCTGCACTGGCTTCCCGAGGAGTTAACCCCGCGATCCCAGCCACCGACCCTGATGTCATCGAACCTGAGACATCCAACGCCAGCAACATGCGTTTACCCGACGAAGCAACCACGCCGAAACTTTTGTAGAACGCAGCATCAAGCGCGTCCACAACGGCCGCGACGGGTGACCACATGCCACTACCTTTGACACCATGGCCCTTGCGATAGGTGTTGAGTGCCGCCAACACGCTCAAAGGATGCACCCGCGCCTTACGCAGCCGCGCCGTATCACCCAACTGTGCAGTTACCAGCTTGGTGGCATCGCTACCCGGTTGGAGGAGACCCACCCGAGTCATCGTTGCAACGTTGCGTAACAGTGCAGTCATCGGCATGTTCGGCAGCAAGGCGTCCCACATGGCGGCTTCGCCCAACCACTGGGTTGGGACGGCTTCACGCGGCAGTTTCGCGTCACGCACTATTTTCACAGCGGCCGTTAGTGAGTCCGCCGTGCGCAACGCCACCACGTTGGCCAGCATCACGTCACTAGAGCTACGTGCAGTGTCGGTCGCACCGTCGGGCTGCAGCGTGTCCACCTCCGGCGATGAACCCTTGGTGACCCACGCAAATAAACGATCATGCGCGGGCGATGATGCCCGAGGATGCGCCAAGCGCAACAAGTCGCGATTCGACCAGCCATCACGCGCTTGGTACTTGATCAATTGGTACGCCAGATCGATGGCAGGCTTGTCGTTAAACCAGCTGGCCACCGCTTTACGCATACCTCGACCCCAACCACCAAAAGCTTCGGCGTACTGCACAAAGTGCATGAGGTGCGTCCCAATACGACAGACCTGCGGCAACGCCGCGTAGGCGGCACGGCGGGTAGCAAGATCACCCAGCTTGGCAGCCATTGCCAAGGCAAAAATTGCTGGATCATTGTTGGGCGCGCGACCAGAAGTTGAAACCGCCACGATGCGTTGCACAACCTTGACGCCATCTATGGCCAGTAATGTCACGACAATTTGCGCATTGTCGATCGTAAGCTTGCGCGCGCTAACATAGTAGGTGCCAGCGTCAGCACCTAGAATCAAAAAACGTTCAAGGCGTTGCCAGTTGTCGAGTTGCCAAACAAAGCCACCGGCGGAGTTGGCTACCTGGCTGGTGCCTGCAATGGCTAACGATTGCGGGGTTTTCTTGGTTGAAAAATAGGAAGCATATTTTGACATGACACGTGTTTGCCTTTCGCCCCGCTGCGGGATGCTGCGGAGAATTGAAACAATGAAGAATGGAAATATTGAAAAAAAGCGCGGACAAAAGTTGTTCGAGGGGGCTGTCTGGTTAAAAGATAACCCTCGAACTACGGCCCGCAAAAAAGAGATCGAAGTAGCTGTATTGGAGCAAGCCAACGATGGGGTGATGGGGTGATGGGGTGAACGGACCGATGATCTGGTGATTCTAACGAGCTTGGTGGAAGCATGAAGCCAGCGTCGAGGCACCTACCCCCTGCGATGGCAGTGTGACCGTTCCCTCGCAGCTGTCGCGCCACCCGAGCCAGTTGATTTGCGCTCGTCGCGGAGGCCCGGAATGAACCACTTGGGGTCCTTCGAACTGGGCACTCCAGATGCTCCATCACAGTCACCTGCCATCTTGTGGGTGGCCGGTGCACTGCGCTTCCGTGCCTTGCCCAACTGCTCCGAAGAACGCTCATCTTACTGTCGAGCCATTCGTCCGCAAGTCCGGAAGTCCGCAAGTCCGGAAGTCCGCCAGTCCGCCAGTCCGCAAGTCCGCAAGTCCGGAAGTCCGCCAGTCCGCAAGTCCGCAAGTCCGCCAGTCCGCCAGTCCGAATTACTAGGTAGTGTCCCCATAATCAGGCGAGCCATATTTTCACGGCCGCGAGTGCGACAACGGAAAGATAATTGCGTGCAGTTTTTTCGTACCGCGTAGC
>JAYWHS010001220.1:0-1931 GCA_043777635.1 Kofleriaceae bacterium
ATCGGCCAACACCATCACCATTCGGAGCGCGCGAACATCTGTCGCCTACGGCGGATTTGATGTAGGCCGGGCGGTAACCTTCGCCAACCGCGACTACCAACGCGCGCGCACCGTGCGCGGCATCGAGCGAATGTCCGGTTTATTTTACGTGCGCGGCGGTGCGTTTGGCGGGGCCGAAATGATGACGCGACGGGGCACCAAAGCCAACGCGTTTTCGATGTCGGCAGTTCATCCCGACGCGGTGTATCTCGAACAACAAGATATGGTACTAGGCCGGTTCATCAATGACATCGACTTGCGTGATCGCCGCAAATCCATCGTGGTAGGCAAGCCCATCGTCGATTTTCTATTCGAATCCGACGAAGATCCGATTGGTCAGTGGATCAACGTGGGCTCGGTCGCCTTTCAAATCGTCGGCGTGTTTCACAACGACGCAGGTGCCGATGAAGAGCGCACCATGTACGTGCCGGTATCGACTGCACAAGTTGCTTTTAACGGCCAAGATCGCCTCAATATGATCACGTTTACCGTTGCCGACGGTGACGTGGTGCAAGCCGCCGCTGCCACCGATGCCATCAAGCACCAACTGGCCGAAGCCCACGACTTTGACATCAATGATCGTCAGGCAATTCGGGTGCAAAACAACATCGAAGGCGCAGAACGTTTTGCCAAGCTGTTTTGGATTATTTCAATATTCGTGATCTTCATTGGCGGGCTCACCATAGGTGCCGGCATCATTGGCGTGTCCAACATCATGATGATCACGGTTAAAGAACGCACCAAAGAAATCGGCGTCCGCAAAGCGCTCGGGGCCACGCCGCTCACCATCGTGAGTCTCATCGTGCAAGAGTCGGTGGTGCTTACCGCATTCGCCGGCCTCAGCGGATTGGCAGCGGGCATTGCGGTACTCGCGGCAATCGGCGCATTGATTCCACCCGATTTCGTTCTGGGTGCGCCAACGATCAAGTTAAGCGCAGGCCTCTACGCAACACTAGTGCTGGTGTTTTTCGGCGCGCTCGCTGGGCTATTCCCTGCCCTGGCGGCTGCTCGGGTTAACCCTATCCAATCGCTGCGAGATCAATAACGATGTTTGATCCAGATAAATGGCGTGAGATTTGGGCAACGTTAAGTGCCAATCCGTTGCGCACCTTGCTCACCGCGCTAGGCGTTTTTTGGGGCATGTTGATGCTGATGATCATGCTGATGTTTTCGTCGGCACTGGTGTCAGGCGTAAAACGCCAAATGAACGGCCTTTCGGCCAATGCGTTGTTCATCTGGGGCGGGGTCACCACCGAAGCATATGAAGGCCTCAAGCCAGGCCGCCGCGTTCAATTCGATATCGGCGATATGCAGCCACTTAAACAAGTTGCCGGGCTTGACACCGTGGCGCCACGTATTCAGCTCGGTGGATTCATGACGCCGTCCAAAGTTACCTATGCCAACAAAACTGCAAGTTTTCACGTCATGGGCGATTTCCCCGATGTGATCAAAGTGATCACCTTAACGATTAAACTAGGTCGCTTCCTCAATCAGCGTGACATCGACGACGCCCGCAAAATTTGTATCATAGGCAACGCAGTTGCCGAGCAGATGCTGCCGCCCGGGGTCGATCCGATCGGCACCTGGCTGCAAATCAATGGCGTGTACTTTCGGGTTGTGGGCATGACCAAAACCTTGCGCAGCGGCAACTTTGGCGACCGCGATGACAATTCGATCTTTATCCCGTTCACCGCATTCCGGGCGGCGTTTCACACCGGAGACAATGTCGGGTTCTTTGCGCTAACCGCGCAAGACACTGCCGACGGTCCAACGCTCGAAAAAGAAATCAAAAGTGTGCTCGGCCGCCGTCATCGCGTGGCACCCACCGATGAATTGGCCATCAATTCATTTAATGCATTTGTATTCTTTCGCAAAACCACCAGCATGTTTGT
>JAYWHS010001221.1:0-1930 GCA_043777635.1 Kofleriaceae bacterium
GTTGAGTAAATTGGCGCCGAACCCCACAATGGTTTCGTAGTCCGGTCGCCGGACGTCAGACAAGCCACGGCTTTTGACTGCAACGATGCCTTTGCATGGCATCGGGCAATCACCGCACGATAATTTTTTGGTGACTATTTTTTCAACTTCTTTGCCATCGAGCTTCATTGAATGTTTGGCTAGCCCAAAGTCACGGGCCCCGATGCCGAGCCAGTTTTTGATCGGCGCGTCACCGTTTTCTACGGACAGCGAGACTGCCGCAGTGGTGCCGCGAGTCGCCCACAGCTGGCGCATCGATGCCGTTGGCGCGGTTACTTTGGCACCGACTTTGGTCATTAGCCGGTACACAAAGCCCATCCACTTTTTGGGCTTGCCCATGTACACAAAA
The DNA here is from genome assembly GCA_043777635.1 of Kofleriaceae bacterium. Lineage (GTDB taxonomy): Bacteria > Myxococcota_A > Polyangia > Haliangiales > Haliangiaceae > JABFXX01. Next base: position 389 of record JAYWHS010001221.1, read on the forward strand.
AACCGCGCGATCAAGCCCAAGTCTTTTTTGTATTCGTTGGTGATGCGTTTGCAGATGGCTTTGAATTGCGCCGGATCGGCAACTGGTACTTCGCCACTGCCACCGACGACGATAGCTTTGAGATTTTTGCTGCCGTAGACCGCGCCGAAGCCTTGGCGGCCGAAGGCGTGGTAGCGATCATTCATCACCGAAGCGATGGCGGCACCACGCTCACCGGCCGGGCCAATGGCGCTGATACCGACTTCACGTTTGCCACCGAAGCGAGTTTTGAGCGCATCGAACGTCGGTGGGATTTCTTGGCCCCACAGTTCATTGGCCGGTTCAATCGATACCTCTTGGTCGCGTATCACCAGCAACGACGGCACGGCGGCGCGACCGGTAACAACCAACGCGTCGTAGCCACTTTTACGCAAGTGAATAGCCACCGAGCCGCCCGAGTTAGAGTCGGCCCAGGTGTTGGTTAGCGGTGATTTACCAACGATTTGAATGCGGCCTGAAAACGGTGCATGTAAGCCGGTTAACAAGCCTGAGCAAATTGCAAAACAAGCATCAGCGGAGCGCGCGTCGGTTTTGGCGGGGAAGAACTTCCACATCAACCAAGCACCCAGGCCGTAACCGCCGAGGAATTGCCGATACACATCGGCAGCGATGGCTTCGACGCGATGCTCGCCAGTGGATAGGTTCACGTGCAACACGCGACCACAAACACCGAACTGTTGAAGCGCAGGAACGTTGTCACTCATTGCCATCGAGTGTACCCGAAAACCCGCAGGTGGCACCAACCCTCGCGGGTTCCGCCGGGTGGCTACGCCAAAATCGTTCGCAAGGCGTCGCGGGCACGCTCAACGTGTTCTGCTGCTTGGCTGATGGCATCGGCGATAATGGTCACCGATTCATTGCTTGGCATCATCGCCGTTTCGTCGCTGGCAGCGCGCAGATTGGCCCGTAACGAATCGATCGATTCTTCGATAATCGACAATTGATCGGCGGTGGCGCCAGATAACGGCGCGTTGGCTGTCGTGTCGGCAAGGCTGCTGGAGGCCTGCTGTTTGGCTGCACTCAGTTCGCTGCGCAGCTCGCCGAGCTGATTGCGTAGTGCATTGAGTTCAGCCGCCGTCGCTTCGTACTTGGCAAGGGCCGCACTCGTTGCGGCTTGATGTTCGCTTGCGCGCTCGGAGGCTCGGTCGGTGGCTTGGTTGGTTGCCGATGCTGCGGCTGCCGTGGCTTGTTGCAGCTTGAGTAAGTCAGCTTCGCGTTGGGCGAGCTGTTGCTGGGCCACTTCGAGTTCTCGGCGTGCATCGGTTACGGCATCATGAACGGCGGTGCTGCTGCCGGCTTCGGCCCGACCGAGGGCTGCTTTGGCATCGGACAATTCGCGCCCCAGCGTCTCGACGCGACTGCCCAGTTCGCGCGTTCGGGTTTGCGCTGCAGTTAAGTCGGCTTCCATCGCTTGCATGCGCGCGCCGGCGGTCGCGTCGGTGCCACTGCTGCCGCTACGGCTTTGCTCAATTCTCGCCAAGCGACTGAGCGCTTCGTCGAGTT
>JAYWHS010001222.1:0-1928 GCA_043777635.1 Kofleriaceae bacterium
GCGTCGCCCGACATTTTGATAATCGTCGCTGCTGCACAAATGTGACCTTCGGCATCTGTCCACACGTTGAGCTTTCCAGGCGCATACGTGTTGTGAGGAAACACACCGCCGGTGCGGTAGGTATGAAAAGCCGCGAGATTAGCTTGGCGTGCAGCGGCAAGTGCGGTGCGAACGGCGACTGGATCAAGTGCGGTGGCATCAGGCAGAATTTCAAGTTCCATCTGAACGTCGTCATGCATTGGGCGTGGTGCAGCGTTGGCGACCGAAGCGGTCAACGTTACGACAGTCAAACAAGCTGCAAATAATGAACTAAGCGTGCGCATCGTGGCTCCTAATGACATTGAATGAAATTGCTAGAATAAAATCGTGTCGGTTGCAAACCCACCGTCGACGGTGACACCCGCTCGCTACCGGCGCGCGTACATTGTGGTCGACAACGCGAGGTCGCGGTCAGCCATAAAACGTTTAACTGCCAGATCGATACTGCGTTTGTCGCTGGCGTTGAGTTTGGCTTCAATTACGGCATACGCTTTGGTCAAGCGAGCGACGTCGGCGGCCTTTTTGTCGGCATCAATTACTACTGGCACCGCTACAGCGAGATCCGGCACAACCGGATTACTAGGCGGCTTTGCAAATTGCGGACGATCGCTCGGCTGCACCGGCGTTGGCTTGTGCGCCACCGGGCGAAACGGTCGCTGAATCAGCATCAACTCTTCTTTGGTGAATCCAGACGTTAAGATCCAATCGAAAAATTCACCTTCTTTGACGTCGGCGACTCGAATAAAATTGTCGGTCTCGGCAACTTGATCAAACAAGCCAGGGTTGCCAGACTTGATCACCATGTTGGCAACAGCGCAGGGGTGGCCCGTGGTGTCTTTCCAAACATTGAGCATGCGGTTTTTGTAGACGTTGCTAGGGAATTCGCCGGCCAGCGCATAGGCGTGAAAGATGGTGAGATTGGCAGCGCGGCGCGCTTCAAGCACACTGCGCAATACCGAAGCATCGGGCTGAGCGGGCGGCATCGGTCGCGGTACCAAAGGCTCAAAAGGCATTTCGGCTTGAGCGCCGGCGCCAAGTGGATCAAAGCTGGGGGCGCGCTTGGCAAACGCCGGGTTGATGGCGACAGTTAGCGAAGCAACTAAAGCAATGGATGATACTACATGACGCATAAAGCCTCCGTGGCGACTGCTGCGCGACCGTAGTTCGATCTGCGCGCTGTTCGTAGGTAGTCAAACGCAGCTGTGTACGGTTCGGTCTATGGCTATCGATGTTCGCCAGAAAAATACAGATTAGTTCGTAGTTTTAACAACTTACAGACAACCCGCCAAGTGATTGTGGGTTTTGGCAGCACGCCTTTGCGGTGCAATCTGCTACTGTGCCGACACGGTGAAAAAGCCTGAAGGCATAAAGGTCGTCGCGACTAATCGCAAAGCGCATCACGATTTCGTGATTCATGAGCGCATGGAAGCAGGGCTGGTACTGGTCGGCTCCGAAGTGAAGTCGTTGCGAGAAGCCCGTACCACGATCCCCGATGGCTGGGTTGAAATTCGTAAAGGCGAAGCGTGGCTGCACGGCATTACCATCAACGAATATGCGTGGGCCAATCGGTTTGGCCACGACACCGGCCGGACCCGCAAACTGTTGTTGCACAAAGCCGAAATTCTCAAGCTCGGCATCAAAACCCAGCAACGCGGCTACACGCTCATTCCGTTGCAGATGTACATCAAAGAAGGCCGGATCAAAGTTGAACTCGGCTTGGTCACGCATAAAAAGCAACACGATAAACGCGATGCCAAGCGCGAAGCCGACGACAAACGCGAAATTGATCGCGCCATGAAAGACTCGCGCAAACGATAAGTATCACGCGGCTCGACGCTGCCTCGCTCGGGCGGCTTGGGCTTAATCCCGATGATACGGTTCGCCGCGCA
>JAYWHS010001223.1:0-6431 GCA_043777635.1 Kofleriaceae bacterium
GAGTTGTTTGAGCAGCATGCAGTGCGCATCGACGCCTGGTTTGCCAGTGTGGTGTTTGTGCCAGCGCCAGATCTTTCCAAAGGCTAAAATTCCACTAAAAAATTTGTCACAGCAAAGCTGGGTGCCGCGTTATGCCGCCAATGCATTGTTTAATTTCTCTAAAGTTCGCTGCGCTCAGTCTGCTGATTGCCGGCAGTTTGTTCGCTGGTTGTCACTCAACATCGACAGGCGTTACCGCTTCGCCAAGCGCCGCAGATCCGACGCTGTCGCAAGCCGAAATGGTCGAGCTATGTGTCAATTTGCACAGCAAAGCTGCGGGGTGTCCAAGCGAGTTCACCAAGCTCAACATTGAACTGCGCATCAAATACTCGCCGGAGTTTGCCCAGATGATGCAAGATCCGGCAATTCGCCAACAGGCACAAGACGCCGGCGTCGCCGAAACCTCCACCGATGCCGCCAATGCACGCGAGCGCTGTACTGAATTCGCCAAACCGGAATGGGGTGCAGCGCAGCCACGCAGCGATCTAGCGCGGCTGGATACCTGCTATGCCATGTCGCGCTGCGATGGTAAAATGCAATGTCTGCAACCATTGATCGAGCCACGGTTTGCACACCGTGCGAAGCATGGCCAACCCGGCCAGCATTAAAGAAAAAGTGATTACTAGACGCCAGGGCTCGGTGGCTTGAGCATCTTGACCACCGGTTCGAGACCTCTGGAGATATGTACTTGGTTGAGATCGTCGACGATCACAACTTCAAAATCGGGCAGGGTTGCAGCGAGCTTGAGTGCGGCTTGCCAACCTTGGATGAACAGCACTTTGCTCCAAGCGTCGGCCGTGAATGCATCTTTGGCGCGAATAGTGACTGAACGTGACTTGGTTGCTGGTTGCGCGGTTCTTGGATCAAGGATGTGGTGATAACGCTTGCCGTCTTTAACGAAGGCGCGTTCGTAGTCGCCTGAGGTTGAAAACGAATGATCTTCGATGGGAGCGATAGCGAAACTGGATTCGCGTGGGCCGCGCGGATCGCGAATGCCCACCACCCAAGGCTGGGTGGTTTTTTTGCCGCTGACGTACATATCGCCGCCGGCTTGTACGATGAAATCGACGAAGCCACGATTGCGCAGCAGCGCGACGCACTGATCAACCGCGTAGCCTTTAGCGATGCCACCCAGGGTGATGGACATGCCTTTGCGTCGCAGTTGCACGGTTTTGTTTTTGGCGTTGAGCACCAAGTCGCGGTAGTTGACTAATTTTTTGCGCGCCTGCACGTCCTTCATGTCGGGCAATTTACCGTCGATATCTTCGTCGAAACGCCACAGGCCTTTAAAGGAACCGACGGTGATATCAAAAACTCCGCGTGACTTAATAGCCACGTCTTGCGCTCGGGCGATTACCCGAAAGGTTTCGTCCGATACTGCAACCGGTTTACCGCCTGCGGCTGCGTTGACTTTGGACACCTCGCTGTCGGTGGTCCAGGTTGTCATCACGGCATCGAGCCGTTTCATTTCGGTGAACACCGCTTCAGCTGCCACTGCGGCCGCCGCTTCGTCGTCGGTCCAAAACGTCACTTGCACCACCGTCCCCATCGCTGCGCCGGTATAAATCAGCTTGGCTTCGGCGCCAGGCGTTGGGGCTGCTGCGACGGCTGGTTGTGCTGCCGCGTCGCGTGCAAAGTGCAAACTGAGCAGCGCCAGCGTCGCCGCGATCAGCAGCGATGGGCGGCAACTAAAACGCAACGTTAGCGTTGGCTTCATGTCGTTTACTTCAAAAAAGTGGCCTGCAACGGTGGTGCGCCGATCGTGCGTGACGATTTAGTGCAACCAGCTTACAAACTTGAGCAGAATGAGAATCCCGCCAACGCCTAACGCAACGAGTGCAGTGATGACCGACATGGCTAGCGTGGTTTGGGTTTCTTGTTGAATTCCCTGCCACATCCCGTAGCACGCCGGGATCACGCCTAAGCCCGCGATCACACCGCCGAGAATGGAGCCGTGAGATAAGCCGCTAACGACCGCAATAACGAGGCCAAGACCTATCAGGCCAAATGCGATCATTACTGGGGTTTTTGAATCTGCTACTGGATCTGCCATGGTGATGCCTCCGCTGACAACCTAGCACGGGAAACTACTAGGTGCGTATTGGATCGCAGCGGTTGCAACATTGTCCAACCTTTGGGACCCTGGACTACATGGCTCGTGTGCTGGTTACCGGATTCTGTGCGGTCCCAGGGCCGCGTCGTAGCGGCGTACAGTTGCGCCACGTGGTGCGAGCTCTAACCTCGCTGCACACGGTCGATCTATTGGTGGTACGCGAAGGTGATCAAGGCTACGTCGAGCGGCAAGGTGCCGTGCGAGTTTTACGGGTGCCGCTGGGCGAAGGCGATTTTGCCGCCCAAACTGCATCGTTTCAGCGGGCCCTGCGACGGCAACTCGACGGCGCCGAATATGACGTGATTCACTGTGTCGATCCGTGGAGCGCCGATGTGGTGTTGGAACTTAAGGCTCGGCTCGAAGTTGTGGTGGTGTACGACGCTGCGCGATCCCTTCGGCTCGATGCCGCTGGGTTGCAACTGCAACGTGAGGCCATGGCCAAAGCCGATTTGGTGTTGGTCCCCAACGCTGCGATGGCTGAAATCTGTCGTCGCGAACTTGCCGCAGTGGGGCCGGTGCCACCGATCCATGTTTCGCCGGTCGGCGTCGATGTTGATCGTTTCGACTGGGATCTCGAACCGGCAGCGTCGGAATCCGCGAAATTGGTGGTGGTAGGCGAACTGCACGCTGCGCTCGGGCTCGAAACAGTGATCGAAGCGTTGGCTCGGCTTGAAATCGTGCCAGCTCCGCGGTTGCTCCTCGCCGGTCGCATCGATGCTGACTACCTCACCACGTTGCTTACCCAAGCCTCCGGACTGGGGCTGGCCGACCGGGTTGAGTTTCTTGGTGTCGTCGATCACGAGCAAGTGCCGGCGCTGTTGGCGACGGCGACATTGTGCATCGTGCCAGGACGCGGCGTCGCCAGCGAAGGCCATATTCCAACCAAGTTGATGGAATACTGGGCGTGTAAGCGTGCTGCGGTGGTGTCAAGTGGCGCAGTCGCTGCACGCACGGCGGCTGACGATGCCGATGTTGTATTCTACCAGGCCGACGATGTTGGTGGCTTGGCGGCACGATTGAGCGAATTGATCGGTGACCCAGCGCGCCGCAACCGCATCGCCGACCAAGGCTACCAACGGGTACGCAGCAGCGCGACAGCCAGCGCGGCTCGGCGCGAGCTGCGTTATGCCTATGCGATGCTTGGCCAAGCGTTTGCGAATGTTGCTGTGCGAGCGGCGCGCAGTGCCACGAGTTCTGACGATTCCGTGCGCCTCGATGTGGGGATCGAGGACGATTTTGATGTCACCGTGTTTGAACAAGCGCCAACCAAGGCCGCGCGCGATGTGGATGTGATGCCCAGCGCCGTGCGCGCCGTTGCTGGTGAGATCGGTGAATCCAATCGCATTGTCCTCGACGATGTCGACGACGATATGTCGACTGGCGCGATGCAGCTGGTAGATCCCGAGGAGCTCAACGACGACGAGCGGCACGCCGATGAACACGATAGCGAGGTTGAGTTGGAAGAACTTTCCGAGCTCGACGAAATTGAAACGCCTCGCCCGCCGGTCCGAGTTTCGACCCCGCCGCCGTTTCGGGGCCAACATGGTGGAACCCAACGGGCAACGGAAGATGCCGAGCCGGACGCTGACACCGGCGAAGTCCGCAATTAACCGCCGCAACGAACGCAACTACTGGGCCGTCCGTGTACACTGCGGGCGATGCTCGTCATCGGGCTACTCAATTTACTTTGCGGCCTCGGTTTTGCTCTTGCAGCAAAGGACCGAGTGCGCGCTGATGGCCCTTTTGCTACTCCCGCATTCGCCTTGGTGAGTCTGCATGCGGGTGCCATCGTCGCGCCCATTGCATTGTATTTTTATGTCGTGCATCCGGCATGGAGCTGGCTGTATTGGCTGGAGCCTAAAAAGCTTTCCGTCGTTGCTGGATTGCCGCTCATGGTTGGTCACGCCACTTTGGTGATTGGCGGTTGGTACGTAGGCAGCGTTTTTATTCGTCGCCAAATGGTTGCGCTGGTGTTGTACGCAAGTGGCGCAATGTTTTTGGCGATGTTGATTGCGGTCTTGGTGTTGCGCCATCGCATTGGCACGGCGGCCGATTATATTGGCTTCAACGCTGGCAAAGGCACTTCGATCTTTAACGTGGTGTTGGGGTGGGCACTGTTAGTTTCGGTATTTGCGCTGCTGGTGTCAGCAGCGTACGTGGCAATTGAACTCATGCGCGATGGCCGCCGCGTGCGCGCACGGTAATAAGCGGGATAAAGTACATGAAACCAATAGCTCAACGATGGACATTCTCAAGATCAAGTCTGCTGGCATCGGCGATGATGCTGTTCACACTTGGTGCCTGTGGCCCGATTGAATACGTCAATCGGGTAACTCAGCGCGCCAGTTCAGCCGTGGAGGTTGCGCAAGCCGACAAGGCCAATGAGTTATCGCCGTATTGGTGGACGCGAGCGACGTTGTATCTGCACAAAGCCCGTGAAGAAGCCGCGCATGCTGGTTTTGCCGCCGCTAATCGGTTTGGCCGTATCGCCGGTGACGCTGCCGAACGCGCCAGTGAAGAAGCCGCGGGCGCAAAGGCCGCGCCGAAAACCACGAAAGCGCCGACGCCAGCAGCCAAAGATGCTGCACCGGCGGGCGTGAAGGCGGTTATCCAATGAATCGCCGCATGATGGTTGTGCTGGGAGCGATTTCCCTGGCGTTGAGTATCTTGAGTTTGGCTGGCTGCGCTGGTTCGCGCTTGCGGTCCTTGGCCGATGACACCGATGGGGTCATTGCCAAAGCACGCGACAACGGTGCCATGCGCTGTGCGCCCGTAGAATTGGCCACTGCTGAAGCCCACAATGAATTTGCCCGCCAAGAAATATCTGATGGCGATTACCGGCGCGCTGATGAAGAAAGCGCAATCGCAGCCACCAATGCTAAAGCCGCGTTCGATAAGTCGCCACGCGAAAAGTGTGTGGATGCCGCGCCGGCCTTGCCGCCAAAAGAGGGTGATGCCGACGGCGATGGCTACAAAGATAATCGCGATGATTGCCCGCGCGCAGCAGAAGATTTTGATGGATTTGCCGATGAAGACGGCTGTCCTGAGCCCGACAATGATTCGGATGGCATCGACGACAAAGACGACAAGTGCCCGTTGCAAGCCGAAGATCGCGATGGCTTCGAAGATGCTGATGGCTGTCCTGACGCGGACAATGACAAAGACGGCTTAGTCGACAAGATCGACCAATGTCCAAACGAAGCCGAAGATCAAGATGGCTTTGAAGACGATGATGGTTGCCCGGATTGTGACAACGACAAAGATGGCGTGCCGGAGTGCCCGGAAGCCAAAGATAAGTGCCCGGCCGAAGCTGGTGAGCCAAGCGACGGCTGCCCCAAGAAGTACGTCAATATTGTAGTTACCAAGAACAAAATTGAGCTTAAACAAACCGTGTTCTTCGATACTCGCAAGGCCACAATTAAATCGGTGTCGTTTGGATTGCTCGATGAAGTGGCGCAAGCGCTCAAGGATTACCCAGCCATCAAAGTACGCATCGAAGGCCATACCGATAGCCAAGGCCAAGACGGTTTTAACTTAAAATTGAGCAAGAGCCGAGCTGCTGCGGTGAAAACGTATTTGGTTAAAAAAGGTATAGAAGACGGGCGGATGGAGTCGCAGGGCTTCGGCGAAACGGTACCTATTGCCGACAATCGCACCGACAACGGGCGTTCGCAGAACCGCCGGGTTGAGTTCTTTATTACCAGCCAATAAGCCTTTCGGGGCTTCGTGCCGTTTTGGCCAAAACTTTCTACGCGATCCGCCGAGATTTTTGGTATGCCCTGGGCATGTCACGCTTTCTCGCCGCTGCATGCGCGGTTTTAGCCTTCGCTGCACTCGTTACTCGTTCGCCCCACGCTTGGGCCGATGCCAAACAGGATATCGCGGCTAAGGCTAAAGAAGCCATGTCGAACTACGACAACTTTGAAAGCGAGACGGCGCGTAAGCTGCTCACGGAAGCCCTGAGCATCGCTAAAAAATCCAAGTTAGACAACGACCCCGCCGTTGCCAAAGTGCACTTGTACCTGGCGATTGTGTACTTCGCTGGGCTCAATCAAGCCGACAGTGCCAAACTTGAGTTTCTGACCGCCGCGCAAATTGACCCCAAGATCCAAATTGAACCTGCGTATCGCCGGCCTGACCTCGCGAAGCTGCTCGACGATGCTCGCTTGGAAGCAGCCAACACCACGCCGGTAAAAGTTGGGCCAGTTGGTCCCGATGGCGGATCCAAGCCTCCGATTGAAGTTAATTGCTCGACGGTGATGGGCGTTCAACATTCCGC
>JAYWHS010001224.1:0-6429 GCA_043777635.1 Kofleriaceae bacterium
GCTTGACTCACCAGCGCTACCGCTTTGGTGGCCTGCTTGCGCACCAATTCATCTCCATCATTACAAGCTTCACGCAGCGCCGGCAACGCAGATTTGTGCGCCAGCCGACCCAACGCCGCTGCCGCCGCCGCGCGCACTTTGGCACTTGGATCGCGCAAGCCTGCAACTAACGGTTTCATGGTGTTGCGATCACCTAAGCGCGCCAACGCAATGACAGCGCCAAGCCGCAATTTTTCGCTAGAGCTTTTGTTTAGCGTACTTGTTAGCACGGTGATCGAATCATCTTGCGCCATCGCTGGTGCCACATGCGCGAACGCCAACGCCACCGTGGTGACCACGGCTACGATATGACGGTTCCCTCCAAGGCGTCTCATCTGCGACGATTAGGCACCGAGCTATCGATCGAGTCAATCTTTTATGGCCAATGGAGATCTAAATGCGACTTTCGAAGTATGCTGGTGTAGTTACACGTACACTGCGGACTTTCGGTTGCACATGACACAAGTTACCGACTCACAGTATCGAATTATCGTCGCTGTTGCTGGCGCCGCGCTAGTTGCAGGATTAACCGCGTGGCAATTTTGCGGTGACGTTCGCATCGCAGCCAAACCGCCAGCTCCGATCTTGCGCGGCAAAACCGCCGGTGAATTGTTTACTGCATCGACTCAAACCAAAAGCGTGTGGGCCGGCTATCTTGAACGTGACGCCCATACCGCAGGGATTGCGGTGCCAGCTGAGTCCGAGGTTGCCAAAGTGTTGCGTTGGCGCGATGGCGAAACCACAACCGAGCTTTCGATAGATTCGGCCGCAGTCGAACTCGCTGGACTATCAGTTCAATTCAAACACGACAGCGCAACCGACAATGCCGTGGTTGTGTTGCGCAACCCATCGGATCATCCGGTGGCCTACCACTTGATTGCGGCGACGTCGGCCAGTTCGTACGTCTGTAACAACGTGAAGCATTCTCCACACAATACAATGGTGGTTGCAGCCCAAGGCAGCGAAACGATTTCGGTGTGCCAGTTTCGTGATGGCATTACCGCTAGCGTCAAATTGCAGACCATTGAGCTAACGCCATTGGCTGCCTATTATGTGCAGCAGGTGCCGCCAACCTTGATTGGCGTGGACGACAAGTTAGCGAAAGTTCACCGTAATGACCGTGCCACACCGTCTTCTTGCGACGCAAAACCATCCTCGGGGGTCAAGGGTGGCCTCGGAAACGGAAAAATTCGTTGGCGAGATCTGATTGATTTCTACGCTCGCCACCGCTGCGAAACATACCGATTTCCTCTTAGTTATCGGTCATTTACGGTGGATGGCGAACGACCTTTGCCAGCCGTTGCACCAGCCTAGCGGAATTGCCTTCGTATGATTTCGCTGCGTTACGCTTGCAACTAAGGGCCAAGCGCCTTTAGCATCAATATAAGTTATTACGCGGAGTTACGAGATCGTGACCAAGTCAGAGCTCATCGAAAAGATCTCAGAGACACTCAAGCTCCCGGCTGGTAAAGCGGAAGCGATTGTCAATACCGTTTTTGACTCCATGGTCAAAGCCCTTGAGCGTGGGGAAGGTATTGAGATTCGCGGGTTTGGTAGCTTTACCGTGCGAAAATACAAGTCGTACGAAGGGCGCAATCCGCGAACCGGCGAGACTGTGCATGTCGCTGAAAAGCGCTTGCCGTTCTTTAAGGTCGGCAAAGATCTTCGCGAGAAGGTCAACGCTGGTCTCGGCACACCTTTACCGGCCGATGATCCAAATGAACCGGACGATACGGATCCAAATGATCCGGACGACGACGACGACGACGACGACCAGTAGCGAGCCGGTGAACCCTCGCAGTCGCTTACCGGGCGCAATGTGGTAAACGCTGTCCATGAGTGAAATGGATCGGCAGTTGCTGTGGCAACACGGCGAACAGTACAACGGGGAATCGATCGATCCAGCCACTGCCGCAGCTGATCCATTTGTGCAATTTCGAACCTGGTTTGGCGCTGCCGAAGCGCGCCAGTTACCAACCGTAAATGCAATGTCGCTGGCCACCCTCGATAGTGATGGCTGGCCTGCTGTGCGGGTTGTGTTACTCAAAGAAATCGATCAGCGAGGCCTGGTTTTTTTCACGAACTACCAAAGTGCCAAAGGCCAAGAACTCGCAGCCCATCCCCGTGCGGCGGTAGCACTGCATTGGGAACCGCTGCATCGGCAAATTCGAGTTGTAGGCACCGTTGAAAAAGTGAGTGAAGCTGAATCAGATGCGTATTTCGCAGTACGCTCGTTCGGCAGCCAACTCGGCGCCATTGCGTCGCCGCAATCACAACCAATCGAACGTTCCACGCTGCAGGCCCGCGTTGAAGACCTCGAACGAGAGCATGGCGGCGTCGCACCAGCGCGGCCACCATGGTGGGGCGGCTACCGTATTGTGCCGCACAGTTTTGAATTCTGGCAAGGGCAACCAAGCCGGCTGCATGATCGGGTGCGCTATCGCCGTGATGCGACCCAAGGTTGGCTGCGCGACCGGCTAGCACCGTAGCACTTGCGTGTTTGCGCGAGGGTACGCACCTACACGCGGGCGTTGCCCGGAATCATTAGCCGCTGCATGGTTTCGATAACTTGTTTTAACCGCATCGGTTTATCTAGAAAAAGATCGGCACCGGCTTCAAGTGCTGCGTTTTTCGCCGCCGTTCCACCGCCAGAAACCGCAATAATTGGCAGCTTGCTCAAGCCCAACTCTTGCCGTGCAAAACGCACCACGGCGGGACCGTCGATGATCGGCAAGTACACATCAACAATCATGGCGTCAAAGGTTTCGTTGCGCAGCATCTCGCAAGCATCGCGCCCATTGCTGGCGCGCCGGAACTGAAACACCAAGCGATTGCCAAAACTGCGCTGCGACGAACTAGTTAAGCCTTCTTCGATTAACGCAGCTATGTGTGAATTGTCTTCAACCAACAACAACCGATACGGTTGCTGGACGGTGCGTGGATCGCGGTTTCGAATTTGCTCCATCACAGCCAGCATGGTCGTGCGTTCAGTTGCATCGACGAACTCAATCCCACAGCCGGGCAAGTCTTCGCGTTTCCAACGCACCACGCCGGTTAGCGCCAGCGGGCGCAACAACCCTGGGAATTGCAGGACCAGTTTAACTTCGGTGCCAATCGCTATCTCGCGCGTGGTCGCAACAAACGTGCCCCCGGCCGATAGGTTCTCGGTGTAGTCGCCAAGGATATCTTCAGCGCCTTCGTATTCCACGAACAGCGTGATCTCTTCACGGTGCTCACCACGAAGATCTTGAGATTCTAGTTTAGCCATCCCAGTGCAACCTCCTCGCAGTTTCCATTAGTTCATGCATCGTGGCAACTTATCGCGGATCCCCAGCCTACTTCATTCCACTGCCAAATGTGGAAGCGTAATCACAAACGTGGCGCCGCTGGTCGCAGGGCGCACCTGCAGAGTGCCGCCGTGATCGCGTACAATTTGCTGGGTCAGTGCAAGTCCCAAGCCGGAACCACCCTGTTTGGTTGAAAAAAATGGGTCAAAAACTCGATTTTGATCAGCGGCGGGTATGCCTGGACCGTTGTCACTCACCACGATTTCAACTTCGCCGTTTTGCGTGCGTAGTTTCACATCGACTCGGCCATCCGGACGGCCAACTACAGCGTCCGCCGCGTTGCGAATTAAGTTTAATAGACATTGTCGCAACTGCCCTCCATCGACCATCGCCAACGTCGAGCCCACAGGTGCGGGCGCTAAACAAAGGGTAACCCCGCGCTGCAAAAGATCCTCGTCAACAAAATCAACCAACGCTGCGACTATGGGCAGAACCTCCTCGGCTTGCAGCTTGGGTTTCGGTAACCGGCCCATCTGTAAATAATCTTCGGTGATCTCGGTGAGCCGGTCGATCTCGCGGTTGATCGCGGCACACAGTTCTTTGGCCTCGCTGCTCGCCGGCAAGTGCGACAATTCTTCTTCGAGCAACTCGGTGTTGAGGCCAATGGATGACAACGGATTACGCACTTCATGGGTAATGAGTTGGGCCATTTTGCCGACCGCGACCAAGCGCTCGGACCGCACCAACTCGCGTTCCCGATCCTGCACCGCGCGACCCATCGCATTGAACTCGCGAGCCAGATCCGCAACTTCTTTGGGGCCACGTTCTTCAATTCTATTACCGTAATCGCCAGCCGCAATTTGCGCCGCAGCGTCGCGCAGCCGTCGCAACGGGCGCAATGCCAAACTGGCCCACACCGAAAGCAGGATACCCAAGATGATCGCGCCCCCAGCCCAGGTCACCGTGTACAGCCGCAGACTATGCTCGTTGTCTTCGAGGTTGCTGGCCGATTTGGTGACCAGACTCTTAAGGTATTCGGCCAATTTTCCGGCCCGTCCGTTGATGATTTTTTCCTGGTCAATCAACGTGGTGAGCGCCGCAGCGGCCGCGACGCGGCTTACCGACTCACTATCGAGATTGGCAGCGATTGGCGGCGCAATCAGCAACAGGGCATACGCTTTGGCAGTCAAATCAATCGCATCCGAGATGGCTGCAATCTGAGTCGCAGCGTCCGACAGCCGACGCTGATGCCGCTGCGGCACTTCGCTCATAGAACGCAACACCAAGAGAGTTTCGCGCAAGGTTTTATCGCGTTCGCGGCGATATCGCGACAGGGTCCGCGCCGCGTTGCGGGTGCTAGCTTCTTCACGGAAATCTTCAGCTAGATAGGCCCGGAGATCTTCTTGCCTGCTGGCGAAATCTTTGGACCCCAGGGCCAACGGCAGATAACCGGTCTTTATTACGCCGATCTCAACCGCAAAATTGTTAAGGTACAGAACCACGACCGCCGTGGTGATGCCAAATGTGACGATCACCGCAGCAAATGCCAGCATGATTCGAACCGACAGGGTCCGCATAGGGTCAGCCTATCACCTAGTGGTAAACCCACATGTCTTCGTGACCTCAATCACCCCCATTTGGCTGCGATTCGTGTGTATAATATCGCGGTCGAGGAACCCTATGTCTTGTGCCAATCGCAATCGATTTCCATGGATGTTCTCGCTAGTCGCGATCGCAATCGCGCTAGTCGGGTGGAGCGCGCCAGCCGCAGCCCAAAAAGATAAACCGAAGATCGCCATTTTGGGTCTTGAAGTGATCGACGGGGGTGCCGGGATTGATGCAGCTACAACCCAGTTCGCTAAGGCCCTGACCGATGCGATGCGAATACGCCCAAATAGCAATTCCGGCCCATATTTGCTTGCACCAAGCAGTGCGCGCGAATTCATCGACCTGAAGGCTATCGCTGGCTGCGATGAAGAAGGCAAAGACAAAGACAGCAAAGACAAGTACCGCGAGTGCATCGCTGGCATGGCGCTCAACCTCAAAACTGACTTCTTAGTGTATGGCAAAGTCGAACGCGGCAAAACCGGCTACCAAGTGGTGTTGTTCTTGATGCAGGTGAGCACCAAACAAATTGCGCAACGCATTCCTGACTCGGTGCCCTTCAATGAAAGCACCGGCCCGTCAGTTACCAGCTGGGGTAAAAATTTGTATGGCCGCTTGGTCGGCGCCGCGACCCAGGGCAGCGTGATGGTGCGTTCGAGTGCTCAGCGCGGCACGGTTTTAGTTAACGGTAAGGCCCGCGGCTCATTGGTTGCTGGTGAATATAAAGTTAGTGGCCTGGCTGAGGGCAACTACGAAATTTCGGTCGATGCCGAAGGTCACCCTCGCTTCACGCAAAATGTATCCGTCGTCGGAGGCGAAGATGTGACGGTGTCGGCGATGTGGTCGGACACGGTGATCAAGCCAGAAGTCAAAAATCCCGATGGCAGTGACAAGGTTGGTCCGTTGCAAAGCCGTGAAGGCTTGGTGTCACGCGATCGCAGTGGTGGCAAAGGTTTGTGGAAGGGTATGTTCTTTGGCGGCTTAGCCGTTGCAGCTGGCGGCGGCGGCTTGTGGGTTTGGGCAAAAACTACCGGCGATACACTGGCGAACGAACCCGGTCAAAAATCCATTGGAGCTTGGTCATGCGTATTTGGCAGTGGACCCGCTGGCTCAGCCGACCTATGTGGCAAACAAAAACTCACTGCCTTGGGCGGAGGGATTGTCGCCGTGGGCGGCGCAATGGCCGCAGTTGGTTTCTACTTCGCGTACATTCGCGAATCTGGTTCGAATGAACGTAGCGCATCACGGCGTAAAACCCGTGATCGGGTAGTTGTTACGCCGATCGTCGCACCTGATGGCGCTGGCGCCATGGTTCGCTTCGACTTCTAACTACGCGTTGGAGCACGCTGTCAAAGCGATGTTGACTAGAACACTGGTGTTAATCGAGTGAGGAAGTCCAGCTGCAAGGCGGAGTGCGAACCGGACCGGAGCATACTCATGTAATGTGAGGACCGGAAGCGCGGGT
This sequence comes from Kofleriaceae bacterium, assembly GCA_043777635.1. Taxonomy (GTDB): domain Bacteria; phylum Myxococcota_A; class Polyangia; order Haliangiales; family Haliangiaceae; genus JABFXX01. The sequence continues at coordinate 6,397 of JAYWHS010001224.1, forward strand.
GAATTCATCGGCAAAGCCGAGGATTAGGGCATA
>JAYWHS010001225.1:0-6427 GCA_043777635.1 Kofleriaceae bacterium
GCACGCGATCCAGATCCTACTGTGCGGGCCGCTGCTGTGATTGAGATTGACCGGCTCCGTAAACGGATGTTGCGCGATGATGCTGCGGGCTCAGCTGCGGCGGAGTAATCGTAACGCAATGGCTGCGCTATTTTGGTGGAGTGACCGCGTTGGCAGCCGCAGCGCGTTCTGCATTTCCACGTCTAATTGCGCGCAACACAATGAGCCCCATGAAGCAAAATAGAGCAAGGCCGACTAGCAGCATGCGATAGCGATACGCGCCGTGGGTGGCTGGCATAGGTGAGGTCCAAAAACCTGACGGTCGAAAGCCTCGACTCGGCTGAGCGCTTGCGGACAAAAAGTTGGCCACCAGCACAAAGACAAAGACCGAGGCTTGGACAACCCGTTGACGCATGCTCAAGCATTACGCCAGTTGTGGGGCTGTGGCAAGCCGGCAGCGCGACCGGTGCTGTACGAATTGTCGCAGGTTGCGCCGGTCGGCGTGGCGATGCGTGTACGATAAATGCAATGTCGACGACTGCAGACGTACTGGCTGAAGTCCCTATCTTCCAATTGCTCGACGATAACGAGCGTGCGTTGTTGGCGGAGCGGGTGGATGTTGTGCCACTCGAAGAAGGCAAGATTCTGTTCAATTACGGCGACCCGGGCGATTCGATGTTGATCGTCAAACGCGGCAGGGTTGAATTGTCGGTGAAGACCAAAACCGGCGACAAGGTTTTTTTGGAGATGGTCGAGGCCGGTGATTTTTTTGGCGAGATTTCGCTGCTGGATCCTGGGCCCCGCACTGCAACTGCCACCGTAATCGACGCCGGTGAAGCGATCATGGTTGATCGCGGCGACTTGCGTGAATTGTTGGCGATTAAGCCCGCTGCTGCACAAAGCCTGCTCACTGCAACCGGTAAACGCCTGCGGCAATCACAGCAGATTTTACGCAACACAGCAGCGCGAAATCTCAATGAAGTATCGGTGGCGCGGGGCAATGTGGTCATGCGCGCCGCAGATGCAGTTGCCGCATTTTCTGGCAGCCTGACATTTTTGGTCGTGCACATCGGCATTTTTGCGATGTGGATTGGCTGCAATGTGGGCTTGTTTCCGTTCGGCGATTTTGACAGTTATCCGTTCAGTTTGTTAACCATGGTGGTTTCGCTCGAAGCCATCATGCTGAGCACCTTGTTGTTGTTCAGCGGTAATCGCGAAGCTGAGCGCGAACGTTTGCGTTCCGACATTGAATACGAAGTGAACCTCAAAGCCGAATTGCAAATCCAGCACCTGCACGAAAAGCTCGACACCATCCACTCCGAAGTGCTGCGCCGCCTCGACAGCCTTGGCCCCGCGACGCGTAATAGTATTGATAAGCTGTAGCTGTTACGGCGGTGGTGCTGTGGCGCGTTGAAAACGAAACGTCATGACGTGCAACGCTTTGTGATGAACGGCATCAAGGATCAACTGCGGTTGTGACTCCAAGCCACCGAGTGCTTGTACGACATAGGTCGCGCCTGAGTTTTCAAGCAGCCGTAGAAAGTAATAGCCGCCAGGGCGATAGATGCGGTGCGTATTCCACAGCGGAGCAAGTGCTTGCGGTCCCCACCAAAAGTTGGTGACCACGTCTTTGGCTTGGCTCTTGGCAACAGCCGTCGTTAGCGTTGCGTTGGCACGGGTCACAGCGCGCAGCGCGGCGACATTTAGTTTTGCAGCCCATAAAGATATTGCCAAGGCAGCGACGGCAACGAAGGTTAACGCACTGGTTCGCGACAGCGACGCGCATATGGCTGCGGTCGGGACCAACAACAAGGGCACTACCACCAACAAATGCCGCGCGCCGAGTTGTAGGCCGCCAACTTCGCTATCAGCGTTGGTGAAAAAGATAGCTGAACCCAGCGCCACGGCACACATCGCACAGGCGCGTGCCAGACGCAGCGCGTGTAGTTCATCCGGCGGTGCCGCACGATCCACTGATTGCACACCTACCAACAGTCCAATCACCAGCAACGGGCATGTGGTAAATAACCCAATGGCGGTGCGAAATTCGCCAACACCAGGCGTTACTTGATCCAATGCAAGCGCTGCATAGTATGTCCACAGGCTCACTAGAATCGCTGCAGCAAACAAGACCAGTCGTCGAGGAATTACTCGAATCCAGGCTATCCCAACGAGGGCAAACAACAGTAACAACACTCTGCGAGTTGCAACCGTAGGTCCACGATCGTCATACAGTAGCCGAACCATGGCCCATCGATCAGTCGGTGGCTTGGCCGTCAAATTTGCCATCAAGCTAGGCAGTACGTAGCCGGTTGTATAAAAGTTGTACGCAGCGACCAGTGCGAGAACTGGCACTGCACCAAGCCCTGCCCACAAAAGTTGAGCTGCGGCATTTTTATTTATGCCGTGAAGTGTGACGACAAACACCACTATGGCTGGGATGCCAGCCAATAATTCCGGTCGCAACGTCGCAGAAAAACCAAGTGCGGCTCCGCTCGCTAGTAGTTGCCATCGCGATGGTGAAGGCCGAGCTAACAGGCAAATGCCCGCGAGAAAAAATGCCAGCCCAGGCGCATGTTCGTTGAACAACGCAGCGTTGGCGCCAACCGGCGTAGCTACTACCATTGTGAACGCCGCGGCGATACCCCAGCGCTTGCTGCGTGTTGCCTGCGTTGCTAGCAGTGCAACCAAGTGCCACGCCCAAAGTCCGCAAAGCAACGGGAAGATATGCAGACCCCAAAAGCCAAACACGGCTCGGCCGACAGCGCTCGGTGCAACGAACGTGATTGGATAAATTCCGTAGCGCTTGTGGTTGTGCTCGACGTAGAAAAGTTTGGTGAAAGGATACGCGGTACCCGCCGGGTCGTATTTTTCACCTGGGTAGCGTAACTCTGGTGCTAATAGGCCCCCGTCGGCGAGCGCCATCACTTGCACTAGTTTCATGCCTTCATCGCCGCTAAAAAGGCCGCGCGGCGATGTAAAGGTAAGTGCACTTAGCAGTATTGCCGCGACACCCAACTGTAGCCAATACTTCGACCGGTATGGCGGCGCTATCATGTCGGCACCGTAACTTGAAATTCACGACAAATTGAAATGTTCCAGGCCATTCTTGGAGCAATGGTTGGTCGGCGGTTGTTTGAGGCGTGGGCCAGCGTCAACCACTCGTTGAAGTTGGCGTCGCAACGGTGCAAAAAGTTGTGCCTAATGCACCGGGCAGGCCATCCTGTTTTGATGTGTTGGCAAGGCCCAGAAATGACGACCGATCGCGCGCCAGCGTGGTTGCGTCATGCTGGGTGCCGCCGCTTGTCCGGCGGAAATCTGAGCCGTTGCGCTGTGCTGGCGGCAACGGTGGTTGGCCTCGGCATTCTCGCAGTACCGACGGTCACTCGCGCTGAACCTGGCGCTGCTACCGGCATCACGACGTCAGCGGACGTTGCGTTGGGCGCGGGTGCGTTGGCGGGGCAGTGGTACGCTGGCACCGATCTTCGGTTGGACACGCAATGGCGATCGTTGCAGCTTGGAGTTGGCGCACGTTTTGATGCGGTAGATGGCCGCTGGCGCTCGGCCGATTTTGTGCAGCGCCGTGATGCGGTAAAATTGTTGCGTTATACTCGGTGGACGCAGCGCTGGGATGATGGTTCGTTGGCGATCGCAGCGGGTAATCTTGCACCGTTGACGTTGGGAATTGTCGCGCTGGGCTATCGGCCAAGTCTTGATCTGCGACGACGAGTTGGCGCAGCAGTGCGGGTTGTCAACGGCAGTACTCAGGTTGAAAGTTGGATCGATGATGTGCTGGCACCTAGTGTGGTAGCGGGTTCGCTGAGCATTGCGGTGCGCGCAGGTTGGCACGCTCGACTAGCGATTGCTGCGGACGTCAGCGTTGCTGGTGATAACGGCATCGACAGCGCCAATGGCAGCACTGACTCGTACGGCACCGTCGAGGTTTCGCTGCGCCGGTTGGGCACCATCGAGCACTTGCAACTGCAAGGTGGTGGTGGCGTGGTTGTCGAGCCGGGGCTCGGCGCGAGCGCGGTGGTATTTGGCCAAGCCGAACTACGCGTGCGCAAGCTGCGGCTGATTGGCAACGCTGATGTGCGTGCGGGCACCGGTACCGTCGGTGCAGCGTTCGGTCCGCTGTATCGACTTGAACGCGCATCGGCGGTGGCTGGGCAGGGCCTGTGGATCGTCGCAGACTGCGGGGGGCTTGACGGTGTGGCGGCTGGCGCATCGCTGACGTTGGCTCGGCCAGATCTTGGTTGGGTTGCGGCATCGTTGCGACACCGGCCTGGGCTTGGCTCGTTGGCAACGGCAACGTTTGGTTTGCCGATGGGCCCACGCTGGCAAGCTGGTGCATGGCTGGCGGCTAGTGAAACTGCATTGACTGGTGCCGCCGAGTTGCGTTGGCAGTGGTCATCGCGGTGGTGGACTGCAGCCGAAGTCGCGCGTGGTTACGGCCTTGCAAGTGACATGATGGCGGCCGACCTAATGCTGCCGACGCGGGCTGGTAGCTACGCCGCGTTATGGGCTGGCGCGCGCATTGACTAACTGTCGTTAGAAGCCCAACCGTGCCAGTAAGCCGCGCAGTATTTCGCTGGCGCGCACTTGGTCGAGAATATCGTCGAGCGCTTCGATACCGGTGACGGCATGAAACCGCCGCAGTAAATCCATGGCGTTATTAGCGCGCCGAATGCCTAACAATTCGAACAGGTGGGGTTTACCGTTGCGATACAAAACCTCGTCGAGCTTTTTCCACGAATCGAATAGTGCAGGTTCTTGCATCGGCCAAACGCCGGCACGCGGTGCGCTGCTGCCAGCACGATCGAGAATCACATTGCAGGCGCGGCGGGCCGCCTCACAGGCGCCCTCCATGGTCGCTAAGTTGGTAAACGTGCGTACGTAGTCGGCGGCGAGCACCAAATTGGGCACGGTGGTGCCGGCTTCGGGGCGCACATCCCAATGGCCTGGTGGGTGCACCAACAGCGGCGTGCGATTGCGCGGCGGCAGGCCAGCTGAATAATCCATTTCGGTATCCAAGTGCCACGAGTGCAATAACTCATCGCGTAGGATTTTCTCGTCGGCGCCACGGCCATTAAGGCTGGCTTTTAACTGTAGCCAAACCTCGTCGGCAAATTCTTGCGGCGTACATTGTTTTGCAGTTTTGCTGGTGCCCAGGCCGGGCACGTCCCACTGACAAACGTCGATCGACAAAATGCCGCCGACGTTGCCATCGCCGTAGCGCCGGCGCATCAAGCCACCGTCATGCCAAAACTGCGCTTGTGAAATCGCGGTGAGGCCCCACGGTGCATCGGGAAAAAAGATGTGGCCGCGCACAATCGGTACATCTTCGAGAAGGAAATATTGGATGCCGTTCATCCACGACACCAAGCTGTTGGCATTGGTGGTGCGTAATTTTTCGAGGCTGGCATCGAGTGCGCCCAGGGCTGGCGAAATTAACGGTGAGGCAATTTCGATTGGCACGGCGAGTACATAATAGTCAGCCGTGCGGAGCGTCCCGTCGGCAAACCGCACGCCGCTGATCTCGCCAGCGGCGACTTCCAGCGTCTCGCACCTTGAATTGGGCACTAAAGTGACGCCAAGGTTTTGCAAATGGGTGACCCAGGGGTCGAGCCACATTTCACTGGTTGGTCCGCCCATGGTGCGATCGTTAGCGACGCCAGTGGTGGCGTAGTCGAGGATCAACTGCATGGATGCGACACCAATGGTGTTGGCCGAGCCAATGATTGGATCCATCGCGACCATGGTGCGAGGAATCGCCCGCAACTGCCGCTTGAATTTTTCCGAGTACGCGTCGCCTTGCGCGAATGTGTACCACGACGTGTATTCGTACTCACCGAGGCGACGGGCATCGCAGGATGCAAAAAATTGCAAAAATTTCGCGATGAACAAACCAACATCGGCGGAGTCAAAATCTAAGTCTTGAAAAAATAGCTCCAACGATTCAATAACCTCGAGAGGTGAAGAAAGTTGTTTGCGCGAAAACCGACTCCACGTGTCTTGGTCAATACTGGCAATTGCACTCTCGGTAGTCGGTCGCAAATTGTCGGCAACTGATTTGCCGGCGCTCGTTGGGATGCGCGCCATGGTGTCGATGATATGGGTGTAAAACCTCGGGTAAAAACGGAAGCCGTGTTCACCGGGTAAGTCTTTACGCCCGTTGGTGCCGGATCCGGGCACCGGTTGCGATTTGGCTTTGCCACCGAATCCCGACGAGGCTTCACATATGGTTACGGTAAAGCCACGCTCTACCAACTCTTGGGCTGCGGTCATGCCGCCGATACCGCCGCCGATCACTAACACTGTCGCCATTGTTATTGTTCTCCACGCTGGTTCACCCGCCACAATTGTTTGCACGTCTCAAACGCCGTGCAACGTCGTTAAGCTTACTCGCGAAGTAACATGTAACGCATCTGTTCAATGCGTTGTTGTT
>JAYWHS010001226.1:0-1921 GCA_043777635.1 Kofleriaceae bacterium
TTGTAATTGAATTACTGACCCAATATTTGGGTCGAGCCGCGTGAATGGCAAGGCGCGAGGAAAGAGCATACCCGTCGGTATGTGATTGACGAGCAACGCGGCCAGTCACGACGGATCGGCACAAAGAAGGGGCTGTAATTTATGCACAAGTCCTAAGCGTCGGCGGCAACTTGCGTCGCCGACAGCAAGGGTGAGGACGTGCTAGGCTCATGGCGTGCGACCGATCGTAACGTTAGCGTTTTGTGCTGTTGTCACCGCAGGCTGTAAGTCCAAAGAGGTGACCACCGGCGGTGATTTTTTTGTGGCCAGCGGGTCTGACCAAAGCAGTTTTGCTGCCGGGGTTAGCGCCGACATGAAAAAAGACGACAAAGCTGGCGCTGGCAAGGGCTACAGCTCGCCGCCAGTCACCGGCGGTGCAGGGCCCAAGGGTGATGGCACTCCGCCGAGCCCGCTAAACAATGGCAGCGCGGGTGTCAAAATCGATGCAGCGCCAGGCGCTGGCAGCGCAGCTCCCACTGGGTCGGGCAGCGCCGTCCCCACCGTATCGGATAGCGTGACTCCGGTTGCCGCAACCACCGTGACCGCAACACCGACGGTGAGCTTGCTGGAGACCACCGGCGTCGTGGCGCCTGCACCTGGTCAAACTCCCGCGACACCATCGGCCGAGCAAGCCTCGATCAAATTGACCTTAGCCCCAGGCTGGGCCCGCGATTTAGGTGAAGCTGGCACCATTTCCGTGTTTTTGGCATTGGCGCAACGTGGCGTCGGCGTCGATACCAATTTTGTCTTTCAGTACGGCATCGAAAAGTCAGGTGCGCCCAAAGATCGCGAAGCCTACAAAACCTGGCTGGCCGCCGAAAACATCATGACTGTCAGTCGTGATCGGCAGCGCGGTGCAGCGTGGTTTCTCGAAGGCAAATCGCCGACCGGCAGTGCCATGTTTCGCTACCAAGTGCGCTACGGCGGCAAATTTCTGATCTGCGGCGGCTCGCTGTACAAAGACGGTGAACCGGCCAAACTCGGCAAGTTTCGTGATGCGGTTATGATTCAAGTCGAAAAAATCTGCGAAACCATCACGCTGTAGTCAGCCACCGCCGTGCAAAACCTGGGTTTGGCACACCCATCGTGCGCAGTTACCTCTATAGTCGCAGCGTATGTCGTACCTGGTATTAGCGCGTAAGTATCGACCGACGACGTTCTCTGAAGTCGTGGGTCAAGAGCACGTCACGCGGACGTTGGGCAATGCATTTGCCAGCGGTCGGGTCCACCACGCGTTTTTGTTTTGCGGCCCGCGCGGCTGCGGCAAAACCACGTTGGCTCGCATTGTTGGCAAAGCGCTCAACTGTGAAAATGGCCCGACCTCGGAGCCGTGTGGCACTTGTAGCGCGTGCGCGAGTATCACTGCTGGTTCGGCGGTCGATTACATCGAGATGGACGGCGCGAGCAATCGTGGCATTGATGCAATCCGTGAATTGACCGAAGCGGTGCGTTACCAACCGGCGATGCTGCGCAAAAAGGTTTACGTCATCGACGAAGTTCACATGCTCACGACCGAGGCGTTTAATGCGTTGCTCAAGACGCTGGAAGAGCCGCCGCCACACGTGACGTTTGTGTTGGCGACCACCGAAGCGCATAAACTGCCGAACACGATTTTGTCGCGGTGTCAGCGTTACGATTTTAAGTTGGTACCAGCTAATAAATTGGCCGGGCATCTAACCAAGATTTTCACCGCTGAAAAAATTTCGATCGAACCTGGCGCGGTGAGTTTGTTGGTACGTGAATCCGGCGGGTCGGTGCGTGATGCGTTGTCGCTTTCGGATCAAATTATTTCGTACGTCGGTGATGCCACGATCAAAGAGCAAAACGTCGCCGAAGTTCTTGGCGTTGCCGATCGTGCATTGACTCGGGCGCTGGTGAGTTC
>JAYWHS010001227.1:0-6402 GCA_043777635.1 Kofleriaceae bacterium
CATTGCCACCTGCGGTAACCAAAGACATTCACTCATGACAATCCTCGTCGGGCGCAAGGGGCTGCAGCAGTTCGCGGAGTTTTTGCCGCGCTCGCAAAATACGGGTGCCTACCGTAGCTTTTGAAATCTGTAATTTCTCAGCGATCTCGATATACGACTTGTTGTGGTAGGTGAAAAGTTCAAAAGCGCTGCGCAGTTCGTCGGATAACTTGGCCATCTGCGCCCGCACATCGTCGGAAGAGAGCGCTTGCCACCATGGTTCGTCGTGAGCTGGTGCTGGCGAGGGCGGATCTGGCACCTCTGCTTGAGGTGTTTCTTTGCGCGCATTGGCGCGGCGCAGCCGATCGATAAACTGATTGTGCAGCACCGCAGCTAGCCAGGGCCGACCGTGGCCTGGTTCGGGCAACACCGGCCCACTACGCAGCAATTTTTCCGTAACGTCTTGCACCAAGTCATCAGCGTCAGCGCGGTTGCCATACAATTTCATGGCAAGCCCGCGCAGGAATGGCCGTTGTTCAATCAGCAATGCTTCAAGTTGTCGTCGCATGCGCGCATCGGCTAGCGAATCTTTGGGAATATCAGCTGCCTTGTTGCGTATCATAGCTACCCATGCCGCCCACGGCGGCGGCGTGCAGCATATGCTAACTACTCGAAAGGAATTTGCATGATTCATAAGATTTTATCGTTCATTACTGTCAGCACGTTGATCGGCTGCCAAGTCACAGCCGACACGGCTACTACCGAGCAGTCCGCTACACTCAGCGTGGACGACTGTCTGCCCGGGCAAAATTTCCCCAATGCCCAAATGCCAGTGTTGTCGACGTGGCCGCAGGTTGCAACGCCGCCGATAGCCGGTGACACAGCCTCGTATGTAGTTTTTCCCTCGGCGCTGGTCGCAGGTGGCTATGTCGCGCTGTTGGCTAATTGGCAAACCGGCACCATCACGTGGGGAGCTAAAGTGCCGCCGGCAGCACTCGCTCAACTGGTTGGCGTCTTGAGTACGCGTGGCCAACTCGACATCGTGCGCAAGCCGCCCAAGCCACCACCGCAGCCAGGTACCGAGGCCGCCACGGAAGCCCGGTTTGCCTTGGAGGTTGCGGTGCGCGCAAGCAGTCTCTCGCGGCTTGGTTGGCTGGCGGCGCAGCCCTAGGTTGATCATCTCAGTAGCAACGCGCGGCCGCCTGGATCTTCCTGCGGTTGCGCTTTGTTTTTGCTAGGACTCCAAGTCCGCTGGCTGTTCAAGCCTCGGTGCAGCGGGCCCCGCTCCGAGCGTGCGCTCTTTCGCTCCAATGTGGGCCCAGCCTCGGCCCTCTCCATCAATCGCCCGTTGTGTACAGTGTGCTGCCAGCTTGCTTAAACTCTGACGCTTTAGCAGCCATACCGGCTGCGACATCCTCAGGATTACCGGCTGCCACGGCGGCTGCCGCTTCACTGGCCACAAAGTCGCGTACGTCCTGCGTGATCTTCATCGAGCAGAACTTCGGTCCACACATCGAGCAGAAGTGCGCACCTTTAGCTGCTGGTGCAGGCAAGGTTTCGTCGTGGAAATCTTTGGCGGTGTCCGGGTCGAGCGACAAGTTGAATTGATCTTGCCAACGAAATTCGAAACGCGCTTTCGATAACGCGTTGTCGCGATCTTGGGCGCCAGCATGACCTTTGGCCAAGTCGGCTGCATGCGCGGCAATCTTGTACGCGATCACGCCGGCTTTAACGTCGTCGCGATTTGGCAAGCCCAGATGTTCTTTCGGCGTGACGTAACAAAGCATCGCGGTGCCAAACCAGCCGATCATCGCTGCGCCAATCGCGCTGGTGATGTGATCGTAACCAGGTGCGATATCAATCGCCAAAGGTCCCAGCGTGTAGAACGGCGCTTCTTTGCAAATTTCCATTTGCAGTTCAACGTTCTCTTTGATCTTGTTCATCGGCACGTGGCCGGGGCCTTCAATCATCACTTGGATGTCGTGCTTCCAAGCAATTTGCGTCAGCTCGCCTAAGGTTTCGAGTTCGGCGAATTGTGCGCGGTCGTTGGCGTCGGCGATCGAGCCCGGGCGCAGGCCGTCACCGAGGGAGAACGCCACGTCGTACTTCTTCATCACTTCGCAAATGCGTTCGAAGTGGGTGTACAGGAAGTTTTCTTGGTGATGCGACAAACACCACTTGGCCATGATCGAGCCGCCGCGCGATACAATGCCCGTCAACCGATTAGCGGTCAGTGGGATGTACGCCAAGCGCACGCCGGCGTGAATCGTGAAGTAGTCGACGCCTTGTTCGGCTTGTTCGATTAGAGTTTCAATGAACAAATCGATGGTGAGCTTGTCCGGATCGCCGCCGACTTTTTCTAGGCATTGGTAAATCGGCACGGTGCCGATGGGTACTGGCGAGTTGCGCACGATCCACTCGCGCGTTTCGTGAATATTTTTGCCGGTCGACAAATCCATCACGGTGTCAGCGCCCCACTTGACGCTCCAACGCAATTTGTCGACTTCTTCGCCGATGGTCGAGCCGACCGCGGAGTTACCGATGTTGGCGTTGATCTTGACCAAGAAATTGCGGCCAATGATCATCGGCTCGGTTTCTGGGTGATTGATGTTGGCAGGCAAAATTGCTCGACCACGCGCGATTTCGTCGCGCACGAATTCCGGAGCTACGTTTTCGCGAATCGCGACGTACTTCATCTCAGGAGTGATGATGCCGCGCCGAGCGTAGTGCATTTGCGAACGGTTGCCGGTGTCACCACCTGGCAATGGATTCGCTGCGCCATCGGCCATGCGCGCGTCGATCCAACCTTTGCGCAGTTTTGGCAAGCCAACATTGGGATCAATGTCATGCGGCCCCGACGTGTCGTACACATCGAACGGTGCTTCGCCATTCGACAAATGAATGCGCCGCATCGGCACGCGCAACGCTTCGGCGCCGGAGCCCGATTCGATATAAACTTTTTCCGAGGCTGGTAGGCCAGACATCGCTGTGAGGCCGGCAACAGGGGAATCTGCGCCAAGTTGTGGCAGCGACTTTTTGCCGTTGCCGTTACCATTGTGGGTGCTGTCGTTCGTGCTCATAGAATCTTCCTACGCCGGCATTATCCGGATCAGGTTTCGGGTCGCGCTCACGACTACAATTGAGCGCCTCTCAGCCGGCATCGCGCAAGCTCCCCGGTATGTACCAAACATTGCAGTCGTGGCCGGACCCTAGCCGACCTGAGCCGTGTGCGCAAAGCAACAACGCGGCTACCTACGGTATTTACGGACCGATCTTTGCGACCCGCTGCGTCAGCCAAGGACCTAGCACTTTGGCGCCTGCCGTTAGCAATGCGCAAACGGCCATGGCCGCTGTGACGTCGGAGACAAAATGCGCATTCTGCAAAATTCGTCCAGTCCCGACGATAAACGGCACGACAACGCAGGCCCGGCTGGCCCAGCGTGGCAACGCAAAAAAACTCGCGAGCGGCAACAAGAAGCTTGCAAACTGAGTGGTGTGCCCCGACGGAAAGCCCACTGCGCTTGCCTTGCTGGAAAAAAACATATCGCCAGCGCCCGCGTTGAGCCACGCACTGGGCCGCAACCGACCGGTCGCCCCTTTGATTTGGTTGACCAATAAGCGGCAGCCGACATGCAGGGCTACCAACGCCAGCAGCTGTGGGCTGCGGTGGCGATGTTTGGGCGATAACAGCAGCGCGATCACCACGATGCCCAGTACCAGCAACGATCCCCATTTATGCAGCCAGAAAAGCGCGGGCCAATCGAAGACCCAAATGATGGCATCGCCGACGCGTGGGTCGGCGCGGTCGGCAATCAGCTTGGCTAGCGGCGCATCGACCACGGCAATGCAAAGTACCGTCAGCACGGTGCAAAGCCCAGCGAGCTGCAACAGGCGGCGCACAGACATCTTCACGGCGTGACGCTAATCGATCTGCCACCCAGTTGCGAGCCCTGTAGTGGTATCGTGCGGCATGCTTCGATTTGTTGCTGGTGGCGCAAGCGTCTTGGTAGCCGTGGCATGTAGCGGGGGAGCAGGAGGTGAGGTGCTGCCGGATAGCCGCCCGCTGCCGCCACCACCGGCGGCAGTTTGTACCGTGCCGGTTGCGCTCGACACGCGGCCTGCTGATCGCATGGTTGGCGATGGCACACCTGCGAGTTGCACCGACGCTGCGCTGCGCACTGCGATCGCGGCCGGCGGCAAAATTTCGTTCGCATGTGGCGCTGCAGCGACCACGATTACCTTGAATCAGTCACTTGATATCGGTGCAGATGTAGTCGTCGACGGTGGCGGGCTGATCACGATTTCCGGCGGCGATGCTGTGCGGGTGTTCGCCATGGACACCGGAAATTTCGAAGCAACGTCGCCGCACTTGTGGTTGCAACGGGTGACGGTTGCCCATGGCAAAGCCAGCGGCGCGCTCACTGCTGGCGGCGGTGGTGCGGTGTATTATGTCGGCGGCAAATTCACCGCGATCGACAGCGATTTCATCGACAACGCAGCAGAGCTTCGCGGCCCCGATGTTGCCGGTGGCGCCATTTACGGCATCGGTCGTGGAGAATCGACGGTAGTTGGTTGTCGCTTTTCGGGCAACCGGGCATCGAACGGCGGCGCGATTGGCGCATTGGGCTCGGGGCTGACGATCGTAAACTCCGTGCTGGTCGGCAATACCGCGACCGGGCAGGGTGCCAACTCCGTCGAAAACGGGGTGCAAGTCGGTGAAGGCGGCAACGGTGGCGCGGTGTCGATGGACGGCCAAGGCCGTGACTTGGACATTTGCGGTAGCACCTTCGATGGCAATTCCAGCGGAGCCTTCGGCGGCGCAGTGTTTCGCACTGGCTATCAAACCGAGCGCAACGAAATTCATCGTTCGAGTTTTATCAATAACGTCGCGCGCGATCGCACCGACGCTATGTTGCCGAGCGGGGCCGGCGCCCTGTACTTGCAAGGCGTTAACGTCACCATGACTGGGACCACCATTGCCAACAACCAAGCGCGCAGCAGCGCTGGCGTGTGGATTTTGGGTCACGGCAATGCCCCAGCCCGCGCCAATTTTACCAACGTCACCATCACCGGTAATCAAACCTACGCGCGTACGCCGTTTACCGAACGCGGTGTGGCCGCTGGGTTAACCGTCGGTGACAACACCACCGGCACCTTGCTCAATGTCACCATCGTGAACAACCAAGCGCAATTTGGCGCTGGTATTTGGCAAGCCTCGCCGTTGCTGATCAAAAACTCCATCATTGCCAATCTCGCCGACAATCAATACACCCCGCTCAATTGTTCAGGTCGCGCCTACGCAATGCCACCCGCCATGGGCGACCACAATGTGCAATGGCCCGTCGGCCCCAAAGACGATATGGATTGCACCGCTGGCATTACCCGCGTCGATCCGGTCATGGGCCCGCTCGGTGATCGTGGTGGCCCAACAGCAACCATGGTGCCCACCGCCACCGGCCTGCCACGCGGCGTCGATTGCCCGGCGATTGATCAGCGCGGCATGCCCCGCAATCCGCAGGACTGCGCAATCGGTGCGGTTGAGCAGCCGTAGTTGAATAAGGCGAATAAAATAGACAGCACTGCGTCTGATCCTGATTTGAATATGGCCAATAATCTCGATCAGCATTCGGTTCAGGCTTGCTGCGGTGCCTGCGAATTTGCTGCAGCCGTCGAGCGCGACCCGGCGTTGGCACCAGAGAATACACGGCCGCATTTGTTTGCTGGCACCGGCGCGCGGTTGCAATTCACCGGCAGCTGCCAAGGTCAGCCGATCAACGAAACCTACCGGCAACCGGTCGTCAAAATCGGGCGGGCCGCCGGCAACGATCTTGTCGTTTTCGACGCTACTGTTTCAAGGTTTGTCTGCGAAATTACCGTCGCCTCCGATGGCCAGGTGATGATTCAAGACACCAACAGCGCCTGTGGCACCTACATCAATGGCCGCCGCATCACCGCGGCCACCGCATTGCGCGACGGAGATGTCGTGATGGTCGGCGCAATCAAGTTGCACGTCGCGGTTGGGTAACAAGCGCCAAGGAGAAGTGCCGATGACTACTTTCGATTCGGAGGTTTTCGACTACCTGCATGACGCTGACATTGTCGAGATTCGTTTTTTTTGCACTTCAGACGGCTGTCGCAACCTAACGATCGCGCTGCTCTGTGATTCCGATACCGGGTCGCTCAGATGGAACCGTAAGAAATTGGTTTTTCATTTGCACGACATCGTGCGGTCTAGTCACGTTGTCGTCGATGCGATGCATGCGCCCGAACAACTCAATTCTTGGACCGAAGAAATTTCTCCAGCACTACAGCGCGATCTGTTAGCGAACGCAGCCGTTGGGCTGCTGAGTACGGGCCAGCGCTTCTGTCTTCGCTTTCACACGGGTTCTGTGCTCGAAGGGGTTTGTCGGAAACTTCTAGTTG
>JAYWHS010001228.1:0-1920 GCA_043777635.1 Kofleriaceae bacterium
TCGGGCGACATATAGGCAAACTTGCCTTTGATGGTACCGGCCTTGGTTTGGGTATCGCGGAACTCGGCTTTGGCAATGCCAAAATCGACGACCTTCACCATGCCTTCAAACGTCAGCACCAGATTTTGCGGTGAAATATCACGGTGTACGATGTTGAGCGGCGTGCCGTTTTGTTTGTGCTCGTGGGAGTAGTGCAAGCCAGCGCAGGCTTGTTGCACGATGTTGAGCGACAGGCTCACCGGCAACACTCCGCCGGGCATACGTTCGCCGCCGCGCCGAATCACCATCGCGAGCGAGAGACCGGTGAGGTACTCCATCACCATGTAGTAACGATTGCCGTAGCTGCCCAACGCGGTGGTTTGCGCGATGTTGGTGTGACTCAAATTGGCAGCAAGGCGGGCCTCGTCGAGAAACATTTTGACGAATTCTTCGTCGTCGGCGAGGTGGTCGTGCAAGCACTTGACCACCACGTATTTTTCAAAGCCCGAGTCGCCAGAAACTTTGGCGAGATAGATCTCAGCTGTGCCGCCCAGCGCCAACAGGGCTACGATTTCGTAGTTACCTAGGCGCTGTCCAAGGAGCGCGCCAGCGCCGGCAGGAATATTGGACATGCTGTTCAAATTGTAAGCGAAATTGCTACGCGCAACGTAATCACAGGACGGTTTTGCAATAAATTCTGCGTTGCCAACCGCTATTTGAGAAGCTTCGGTGCTTGTGGTAGCGGCCCGGTCGCTCGCTGAACCGCAGTTGCCGATTCGGCCGACTGAGGTGCGGTCGGGTTAGCGGTCATCGGTCGCGCGGCAGGTTGGGCCGGCCGCAGTACGCGTTGCTCTAGCGGCACAAAATTGTCGCGAAAAGGTGATGCGCCAAGCTGCGTATAGGGCTCAGGTTCATCCAGCACCAGTTCTTGCTTGGTCGAATCGTTGAATGCTTCAAGCTCGGCAAGGTGGAGTTGCCCAGCGTTCAGCTCGGCCTGTCGCTGCTCCGCGCCGGCGCTGGCTGCGGCTTCGGCGGCGATCAGTTCTTCGGTGGTGGGGATAGCTTCAGCGCCGGGTATACTAAATTTCTGCGACTCGAACTGAGCGAGTTCCGCGTTGGTATAGGCCCCTTTTGGCGGGAGAATATACATGGCACCCGCAAACAGTAGCGCAGCACCAACGTACGCGATGTATGAATTGGTGGAAACCAAAAGTGCCGCGAGGCCAACAAGCGGCAAGGCCACGACGATCCGAACCAACCGGTTTTTGTAGTGTACACGCGGGCGAGCGAGGGCTCGTCCGGTCGACGCAACTCGCAGTTGGGTTCGTCTGTTTTGGGCCACGCCTACAGTTCCATAATCTCTTTTTCTTTAGCCTTGGCAATTTCGTCGACGGTGGCCACGTACTTATCAGTAAGATCTTGCACGCGTTTTTCACCGTTTTTGCGATCATCTTCGGTGATCGATTTTTCTTTTTCAGCGTCTTTGACTAAGTCCATGGCGTCACGGCGCGCGGCTCGAACTGCAACCCGGGCTTCTTCGCTTTGTTTGCCAACCGACTTGGCAAGATCGCGACGACGCTCTTGGGTTAGTGGCGGAATCGGCAAGCGCACTTGCTCGGAGTCCGACACTGGGTTGATGCCGAGATCGCTGGCACGAATCGCCTTGTCAATGATCGGGATCATGTTCTTTTCCCACGGTTTGACCGTGATCAACCGAGCGTCAACCACTTGCACACTGGCGACTTGGTTGACCGGGGTTGGCGTGCCGTAATAATCCACTTTGATGCTGTCGAGCATCGCTGCGTTGGCGCGGCCAGTGCGGATTTTTTGTAAATCGCGCTTAAAGGCTTCGATCGCCTTTTTCATGCTTTCTTCGGCGTCGGAAACAATATCGTTGACCATAACGCAACGCTACCACAGCAAGGCGGCAACGGCTGTGCT
>JAYWHS010001229.1:0-6399 GCA_043777635.1 Kofleriaceae bacterium
CGAACGAACACCGCTACGGCCGGTCGCCAACACGTCGCCAAACGCGCCGGCGTCTTGGTTCTTGCACGCTTCAGAACAGTACGCCGTTACTTGGCCGACGACTATCCGTACAAAACGAGCGCGCAGCGCGTCGACGGGCTTTTGACAAACTGGGCAATTCACGGAAACACCAAGATTTTATCGGTGTCGTATTTTTCGATCAACGAATCAATGTAGCCCACCACGTAATCGCGGCGCGCGATAACCGCTTGCATTTCAGCTTCCGTGAGCAGCTCGCCAAGTTCTTGATCGCTGTCGCGGGGCGCCATGGCGGTGCGCAGGTCAGCCAGCGTCAATGCACGCAACCGTTCAACTAAAGCGCGCGAAAACCGGCCGACTCGTCGCAGATAGGTCAGGTTTTTGGTGTGACCGCGAGTGAACGACGTAAAAGACAGCGTGTTATCCATGAAATAAAGCGATTTCCCGTCCGGCGAACCCTTCGCATTCGACCCGGTCCAACGATCGCTGTTGTCGATCAAAAAGTCGAAAACAATCATGGTTCCGATTTGCGCCACAAAATCAGCATGCTCGGTCGGCAACGGCATTGATGGCCGCAAATAGTCGCGCCACGCATCAATGCCGTCGTCTTCATCAATGCGCCATTGTTTGATTCTGGCGCTCTTGAGTTCCGGCACCCACCACGAAAATTCACCGTACACCATCTCACCGGTTGGCTCGGCTTCGTCGCGCAGCCGCTTGGCGACAATACCTTGGGCGAACGGATCAGCTGTTGCGATCAACGTTGCCAATGGCACGCCGCCTGAAATCGCTGGCGGCACATGGCCAATACCAAGCAGGCGATCGAGCCGATATGCTGCGATTTCCCGACGAGGATTCGATTGATAATGAATTTGCTTAGGCTTAAATGCGGCACGGGCCCCCGATGCAAAATCGATTCGCAACGACAGCGATGTACCGCCGTGATTGATTTTGACGTGGGTAACTTCACTGCCACGCAGGCCAGCCAGCAGGGTTTCATCATCACTACCAAAAACCGATATCGGACCGGCTGCGACCGCGACCACCGGCATGGGCGCTGGTTCCAACGCCTTTGGCACCACGCGTTGAGGCACAAGGTGGCGTTCCATCACATTGGCTGCAACCGCCTCATGCTGCACCAGCGAATCACGCGCCACGCCGGCAGCAAACCAAACGCCGGTGGCGGCACCGCAACACATGGCGACACCGCATAAAACTTCGACGGCGAGACATGAGGCAAGACGCACGAAATTAAAATATCACGCTTCGTAGCGTGCTCGCCAAATCCTCAACGCCACCAAAATGATGCGTTGTTACGATTTACGACCGGGCGCGTCTTCGAGATACGTAGCTTGGCGATGTCGCGCGGTTGGTACGTGTTTTTGCCAACACGCCACTGAACAGAACCGCAGCTTCATGCGGCCGGTGTTGCAGGACGCCACCGAGCAGCGCACGACGGTCGTGCCCATCGGTATCAGCTTGCGACAGGTTGCGCACACCAGTGAACTCACCATCAGTAGGTACCACGAACCGCAGCGCTACATTGGTGTTCAATTTGGCAAAGCGACACACTTATGCAAGTGCCCGCAGTGCCAACGATGTATAGCGACGCCTATGGCGTTAGCAGCTGATCGAGCGCGCCGCGCAGGCCCGCTTCGTCGACGCCACCGCGCCAAACTTGGCGGACCTGACCGCGTTGGTCGAGTAGCACCAGATGCGGGATGGCGGTGACGCCGAATTGTTCTGCGACATGGCTGCTATCGAATAACAACCGCATCGGATATTGCGCAGCCGTAAACATCGCTGCGGCTTTGCGTGGATCATCTAAATTGATGCCGATGACTTCAACGCGGCCAGCATACGCTTTGGTCACGTTGGCCAAGCCTGGCATCGCAGCGCGACACGGGCCGCACCAAGTAGCCCAAAAATCGACCACCACCGGTTTGCCGGCCGCACTCGCCAGCGACCAGTCCGGCCCAAGCTCGCCGTCGGTAGTAATCGTACGCACCGCAAACGTAGGCGCAACATCGCCGATCCGCAACGGCCGAATTTGTTCGATGTGAGTGGCGACCCAGACCACCTGCGCAACCAGCGCTAGCGTAGCAAATCCTAACCACAGTGTGCCAACACGGCCGCTCAGCGCGACAACCCGCGCCGGCGGTATCGCCCGGACCGACAATTTCTGACGCGCGACCCGAACCGCATTCGCAACAATGATGCCGCCCCACGAGTACGCGATGCCAGCAGCAGCAAAACTCACCCAACTTGGCGGGTAGTCTGCAACCGCACGCACCACCGACGACACCACGAGCTGCACCGTGAGCATGGGCAATAATGCGACGCTGGCTAAATCGAACGCGCGTGACAATGATCGAGCGGCGCCGCCAGCCGCAAACAGCACCACGGTAGCCACCATTAAAAACGCCAAACTTGTAGTCAACGCCGCCGAAAGTACGACGACAACGGCGCGTAACCCGAGGCTGGCTTGAATGGCTGTACCCATCCACGATGCTGCAACCAGGCCACGCAGGTTCGCAGCAACCACAACCAACAGCATCACCAATAAAATATCCGAGCTGGCGCGACCGGCATTTTCACGATCGCCGGCAACCGCCAGCGCCCACCGCGGCGAAGCTAAGGCCAGCCCAATCCGATGACGCCAGCGTAGCGCGCTGGGCGAAACCGAAACCGTGGGTTCAACTGTGCGACTCACTTGCTGCTCCCACCGGCGCGCGATGCAATCAACCGACGCGCTTGCGCGGTGGTTGCCGACGGCACGCCTTTGGATTTGGATATGATTTTGAGTTCTTTTTCGCGCAGGAAGGGCAGCATTCGCCCGGCATCAGGCGACGGACATTTGGGGTTAAGACACAACGCAACTTTGATCGCGTAGATTTTGGTCCACTTGCCGTTGCTGGAAATATACCGAATCACGTCGTCACATAGCGTTGCATTTTTAGCGTAGCGACCGGCCTCGATTTCCGTCACCGAAGGAGATTTAATGACCGCCATCGCCACCAATTTGAGCGGCGAGCGAATCAACAACGATCGTGCGAAGCCGTTGCCCATTTGCGCCAGCCGTAACTTGGCTGGGATGGATAGCTTGTCGATTGGAATTTTTTTGCCTTCAACGTGGGCGTCGCCATTTTCGTCGACATTAAGTTCGCCATCGATTACTTCTTCGATTTCACCACCAGCGATAATCGAATCAATATCGCCGCTAGTCAGCGCCGAATCGTCGCCACTAAACGCAGCGGCGGCGGCTGCAAACAACGCATCTGCATCGGGGCTCGACGGCGCTGCGCCTTGGCTCAAGGCACGGGCGATTTCATCCCAGGCGGCGACGCCCGGCACCCGAATCGAGTGGCGGACCGCTAGTTCGACGGCGCGGTCGACCGTCGACATGCGCGCTTTGGCGTTCAGATACATCGCCGCGATGATCTCAGGATGACGCAACAGCCGCTGCTCGTTTTGCGCGATCATATCTACTTCGCGTGGTCCTGCGGTTTTGGCAACGGTCGCAATGGTGGCATCGGCGGTAGCCGGGTTGAGGACCAAGGCATCGAACAGCGCGGCTTGGCCAACCACCCGCAGCGAGAAAAAATCAAGAATGCGCGGATCCATGGACGCGTCGGCGAGTACACCAGCGACCAAGCGTTCCGGCAGCCCAGCCGCCGTCGCGCGTGCCGCCGTGGCCAACGCGGCGTCAGCATCTAATGATAGCTGATACAGCACCAACGCCTGGTCGGCTGGGCTCAGCGGCAGCATGCCGCGCGCAGCCATCATTTTGGCAGGTCCAGCGCCGAGGGCCTTTTGCACCGCAGCAGGCAAGGTTGCGAGATCTAACGGAGTTTGCGCGACAGCCATGACTACTTCGTACCGCGCGGCGACAAGGTTGTCAGTAGTGCAATGGTCACGAAACGCGATCGCGCCACGGCGGGACCCGTGTTACGAAAAACCCCGAAGCCCTGGTCTATTGTCACGTTCGTGGGACAAATTGCAGCACTTGGCCGCCATGGTAGCCCGCTAGGGCCAACCTCGTAGTAGGCTGCGCCCACGATGAAACGACTTCCAGCTTTTTTGTCCTCGCTCCTTCTTTCAGGCCTTCTCGCGACCGCAGTAGTCGGTTGTGGTGGCGCACAAGATGGGCCACCAGCGCCTTTATCAACACGCTTTCAAGAATCATACATCGCGGCGTTAGGGCCCGATAAACAAGCTGCGGTGCTCGATGCCCAAACCGGCTGGGCCGCTGGCAAAATGGAAAAAGCCAAAGCCGAAGCCGACCTAAGTGAAACCCAACTGCAACTCGACGTTGCAAGCAATGAAGCCAAATCGAGCACCAACGATCTCGACTCGGCCAAAAAAGCCAAAGCGGCCGCCGACAAGAGCGCAGACCAAACCCGTGTCGCGCAAGCTAACAAAGAACTCGCAGCGGCCGAATTTGCCACCAAAGCCGCCGTGGCGCGCAAGCAGTACCTCACCGACTACCGTGCTTGGCTCAAAGGCGTGCAACGCTACACCGACCACAACCAGTTCTGGCGCGAATCACAACTGGAATTGGCCAAAGCTAAAGTTGCACAATCCAACAACATTGCACCGCCTGGCTTCGCAATCGCGAAATTCGAAACCCAAGAGTCGGTTCGTGGCAAAAACACCAACGCTGCCAAAGAAAAAGCCGCTGCCCTCAAAGTCCAAGCGTCCGCGTCGCGTAGTGCATGGCTCAAACTGCAAGCCGAATCCGACAAAGCCAAAGGCACAGCCAGCAATTTCCCTGATCCAATGAGCAAAGTCGAAAACGGCACTGACATGACTCAAGGTGCCAGTGGCATCACCATCGGTGGCTCAGGCTCGTCGACGACAACGCCAAACGCCCAAGACCCGACGACCGTGACGCCGGTTGCGCCGGTTGCGCCGACCACGCCGACCGCACCAACTCCGCCTAAATAAGCGCATCGGTCGACGAACCGGGCGGCACAACGCTGGCCATCGAGGCCAAGCTGTTGTAATTTAATTGAATGTCGGAAATCCCGACCGAAGCAGCCCACATTCTCGTCGTTGACGACGAGCGCGTCATCCGTGAAATTCTCGCGGAATTTCTGACGCTTGAGGGCTACCGCGTCAACACCGTGGAAGATGGTGCCAAAGCGCTTACCGAGTTGCGCATGCGGCCGTACGACTTGGTGTTGACCGACATGAAAATGCCGTTGGTGTCGGGGCTACAAGTGCTCGAAGCCATTGTCGCGGAAAACCTTGGTCCGCAAGTAGTGTTAATGACAGGCTTTGGCACGGTTGAAACCGCGATCGAAGCGATGAAAAAAGGCGCGTACGATTATCTACTCAAGCCGTTTAAGGTTGAAGAAGTAATCGCCGTCGCGCAGCGCGCGTTGTATCGACAGCGGCTACAAGCCGAAAATATTCGGCTACGCGAAGCCTTAACGATTTACCGCGTCAGCGAAGCTATCGCCACCGCGCCAACGCTTGAGCACATCCTCGACACGATTCTCGACGCAGTGCTCAAAGAAACCAACGCCGATGTCGCGAGTTTGCACCTTCGCGACATACGCACCGGCGAATTCGGCGAACGCATCAAACTGGCCGCCGATAATGGCAAAGGCCCGAGCCACGCCAACCGGGCCATGCCGACGCCACATTTTAAGTTGTTGATTGAACAATTCGGTGCAGGCCAACCCATTGTTGCTCACGGCAGTGCAGCTGGGCGTTTTTTCACCGAGACCCACGTCGACGGTAATCTGCAATCGTACATCGCGGTGCCCATGCAAATCGGCGGCGCCATGGTCGGCATGGTTAACTTATACTCGTTCACGGCTGGCAAAAAGTTCGACGAAGGCCACCGCAAAATGCTTGCGGTCTTGGCATCGCGAGCGGCCAGCGCGATCGACAACGCACGGTTGTACGAAGACCTGCGCCAAAGCAACGACGAATTGCGCAAAGCCAATATGTCGTTGGAAGACATCTTTGCCCAAACCGTCGCTGGTTTTGCTCAGGCCCTCGAAGAGAGCGACATGTATACCCGTGGCCACTCCGAGCGCGTCGCGGTGTACTCCGAGATCATGGCGCGCGGTTTAACGCTCAGCGACAACGCCGTGCGCGATATCGTGCAAGCCGGCGTCATGCACGATGTTGGTAAAATTGGCGTGCGCTACGACATGCTCAACAAACCGGGCAAACTCACACCGGAAGAAGTTGCGGTGTTTCGCCAACACCCAGAAAAAGGCAAACGCATTCTTGAACCTGTGCCGTGTTTGCATGGCCTCATCGACGGCTGTTATTGCCACCACGAATGGTGGGACGGCGGCGGGTACCCTCGCGGCTTAGCTGGCCACGCCATTCCGTTGGTGGGCCGCGTCGTGGCCATTGCTG
>JAYWHS010001230.1:0-1916 GCA_043777635.1 Kofleriaceae bacterium
CGGCGGGCACCGGCCACCACCAAGATGGCAGGTGACTGTGAGGGAGTGTCGTGAGTGCCCGGTTCGAAGGACCCCAAGTGGTTCATTCCGGGCCCACGCAACGAGCGCAAATCACCATGCTCGGGTGGCGCGAGCGTCACGAATGAACGGTCACACTGCCATCGCAGGGGGTAGGTGCCTCGAAGCTGGCATCATGCCACCACCAAGATCGCTTAGAATCACCCGATCACCGGTCCGTTTCCTCGCCACGCGCCACTTCTCACGCGCTACTGGTCCGCCGCTTCCACGCCCCGCGAACTCATGTTATCGATTCGCCATGCCGCGCCTAGGAATTCTCGACTGGGGTATCGGCGGTCTTGGCCTGTATCAACTCATCAAGCGTGACATCCCAAGCCTCCCGATCACGTATTGGTCTGATGCTGGCTTTACTCCTTACGGCAAAGTTCCGCCGGCAGCTCTCGCCGCTCGCATCCAGCACATCGCCCAACGCCTAGCAGACCAAGGCGTTACCCATCTCGCTATCGCGTGCAACGCAGCTAGTACCGTCCTGCCGCTTGCGCATGGTGTCCGGATACCGGACGATACCCAACCGCCTCTCGAAATTTCCGGTGTCCTCGAACACGGTGCTCGTGCCGCCGCTGCGCAACCGTCGCGCCATGTCATCGGTATTGTCGGTGGCCGGCGCACCATTCGATCCCTCGCGTACCGCCGCCTGCTGCCACGGCGCACCGTCCGCCAGCGCGTCGCGCAACCGATCTCAGCCTTCATTGAAGCCGGTCAACTCCAAGGCAAACCGATCGAAACTGCCCTCGATGCCATCATGCAACCCCTTGCCACCGTCGATGTTTTGGTTCTCGCTTGTACTCACTATCCGGCGATTCTCGCTCAGTGGCAGCAGCGTGCGCCGCATGCAACGATCATCGACCCGGCTGCGCACATGTGGCAATGGATGCAGCGCGCTTGGCCGATCACGGGCATGGCGCAGGCCTCACGCAACCAACGCAATAAGCCTGCAACTCGCGATCTATTTTTTACCACTGGTTCCGCGGCTGCGATGAAAAAATCGGCACGCCAAGCCTTTGGTGTTGCACTAGCCGATATCCGTCACATCAAGCTGTAGCTCGGCGGTGGTGGGCGATCGGTCGGCGGTGGATGGTTCAGGCTCGGCACTAAAATCGCGGCAGTTCACCCAGCCCGGGTGCCACGCTGCAACATTCCGCAGGTCGCGCCAAGGAAACGTAATCGTATCGTACGGTCGCAGCACCGAGCGAAAGATCACTTGGTCTGCGTCGCGGGCGATGCATTCGTAGTGCACAAATGTGGCTTGGCCATCGACGCGTGACCATTTGCTGCCGATCAAATAGCGTTGCTGCACAGGGTTGCGCGTAACTGGCGGGACGGCGAGGGGCTTGCTCACCATAGTGAGACGTTACGTGGCCCGCACAGGTTGCAGCCACCTATCTCGCCGCGAATTCCGACTCCACCGACCCGTAGGTGTTACGGTTGCCCATGCCTTGGTACGCAAATTCGGTTGACGAACAAGCCAAGCGTTTTGCGCCTGCAACCCAACGCAATCGCGACGTTATCGTCGACGCGCTACGGCCGTTACTGCCAAAAACCGGCACCGTCCTCGAAATTGCCAGCGGCAGCGGCGAGCATCTCATCTACTTTGCACAGTCCTTTCCCGCCATTACCTGGCAGCCCAGCGATCCCGACCCTGAAGCCCGCGCTTCGATCGCCGCTTGGTGTGCGCAAGCCAAGCTGCCCAACGTCGCCGCTCCCATCGCCCTTGATGCCAGCGCTGCGACCTGGCCGGCCGCAGGTACGCAGGCGGATGTCGTGTTGTGCATCAACATGGTGCACATTAGCCCGTGGGCCTCGACGCTGGGCCTGTTGCGCGGTGCCGCTGCGGCGTT
>JAYWHS010001231.1:0-1915 GCA_043777635.1 Kofleriaceae bacterium
CGATACGGTGGTAGCTCGACGAAGAATGGCAAGCGTTTCGACTTGAGCGGCTTGACAGTTTTCGACATCACCCACGCTGCAACCAGCGCTGCGAAGACCGAGAAGGCATACAAGCCAACCATCAATAAGCCTTGGGTCAGCCGCGCGCCCGGCATCATGGCGGTAATAACCAAGGTGTAAACCGGCAATCGCGCCGAGCATGACATCAACGGAATTACCATCATCGTCAACAAGCGGTCACGTCGGCGTTCGAGCGTGCGGGTGGCCATAATCGCTGGCACAGCGCAGGCAAAACCCGACAGCATTGGCACGAATGCGCGGCCGTGCAGGTTCATGGCGCGCATCACACGATCCATCAAGTACGCAACGCGTGCTAAGTAGCCGAGATCTTCAAGCAACCCCAAAAACAAAAATAGCAATAAAATCTGCGGTAGGAAGACCAGCACGGTACCGACACCGCCGATGACACCATCGACGACGAAATCGCCGAGCAAGCCGGGGCCTAAGACGTTACGAATTTGATCGCCGCCGAGGCCAACGATTTTTTCGATGCCATCCATCATGGGCGCAGCGAAGGTGAACAGTGACAAAAAAAGCAGCGTCATCACGGCCGCGAACACTACAAAGCCAAAACCGCGATGCAACAAGATGCGATCAATGTTCTCGGTACGGGTGCGATCGGGTACGGCAGTGATCAACGCCGGGATTTCTTGGTCGAGCCATTGCCAGCGGCCGAGCGTCGGTTCGTCGTCGATCGCTTGCGGTAACTCGGCTTGCATCGCAGCGGCGCGCACCGCCGGCGGTACACCAACTAATTCGTCATCTGCGTCGCAGCACAACAACGCCCACATGGCCACCGCAGCGCTGCGTGGCCAGGTGTTGATGGTTTTGGAGGCATTGGTAGGCACCGCGTTGTTCGCAACGGCTGCGGCGATCACGTCGTCGATGCGTGCTTGCAATATCGGGGATGGCTGCCAGCGCCACAACGGCGCCGGTTGCGGCGTCGCGAGCGCTTGACTCATGGCGGCACGCAGTTCGGTGATGCCTTGTTTTTCAGGCGCATTGGTTTGCACCACCGCACAACCCAACAACGCAGCGAGTTTGGCTGGCGCTGGCGTGGCGGCCTTGGCTTCGTCGGCCATGGTTAAGGCCACCATGCAGCGAACGCCGAGTTCTTGGCATTGCAGCAGCAAATACAACGAGCGCGCTGGCTGTGATGCGTCGACGCAGATCACGACTACATCCGGTGCCGCGCCGCCATCAATGCCGGCCAGCGTCGCGATGGCAATTTGTTCTTCGGGCGAGCGCGCGACCAAGCTGTAGGTGCCGGGTAGGTCCACCACCGTTGCAACGATGTTGTCGGCAAGCGTTACATGCCCGGTGCGAACTTCGACGGTGACACCGGGGTAGTTGGTAGCTTTGGCGCTCGCGCCGGTCAACGCGTTGAACAATGTAGTTTTACCTACATTGGGATTGCCCGCCAACACAATGCGTGGTGTTGCGGTCATGCTTGCACTTCAATGAGCGCAGCTTCGGCGCGTCGCAGCGACCACTGACCGTTGCGCACCTCGATTTGAATCGGATCGCCCAACGGTGCAACGCGGATGATCCGCACCACGGTTTGTGGCGTAAGTCCCATTTCCATCAGCCGCCGGCGGAACGCACGCGGGCCGGCAACGCCGACCACGGTGGCAGTGCGACCTGAAGCGATTGAAGCTAGCGACTTCACAGCGGCGGTGTAGCATTATTGAAAACAGTTTTCAATTCTACCTGTGAAAGTTGCACCAGTGCAGCTGCGCGCCTGCATGCTATTGTGAATGCAGCGGAGGCGCTATGGAGTCGACTCTTTTGGTTTCGCAAAGTTACGAGCCGATTCAAGTTATCGGTTGGCAGCGCGCAATCGGCTTGATGTTTT
>JAYWHS010001232.1:0-1914 GCA_043777635.1 Kofleriaceae bacterium
GAGCCGTTGATGCTAGTTTTTATGGGCGGCGCCGTCGCATTTATTGTTTTGTCGATTCTGCAACCGATCATGGACCTCGGTGCCATCAGTGGTCCGAAGTCCAAGTAGCCAACTCACGAAGGGAAATCTATGAAAACGCTCACGGAAAAAGTTACTTCGCAACGCTGGACCGTTCGCCTCGCCGATGCGTTGGCGCGCCGCCAGCAAGGTCAACGTCGCGGTCAGCGCGGCATGACCTTGCTCGAAATTATGATCGTGTTGGCCATTTTGGCTCTCGTCATGGGCTTGGTTGTTGGCCCGCGCGTGTTGGCGATGTTTGGTGAATCCAAAGTGAAGATTGCCAAAGCCACCGTCGGTAAATACGCCAATGAAGCCTTTCCGCAATGGTCGATGAACAACACTGGTAAGGCGTGCCCAGGTCAACTCAATGACCTCAATACCTACATGAACAATGCCGATGGCAAAGACCCGTGGGGCACGCCATACAAAATGTTGTGTGGTTCGAATCTGCCGGCCGGAGCTAAAGGCCTCGCGGTGATTTCGGCTGGCGAAGACGCCAAAGAAGGTACCGCCGACGACATTAAGTCGTGGGAGTAATTCATGCGAACACTACGAACCCATACCTATAGCGCCCAGCGTGGCATGACGATCTTGGAAATCATGATCGTCATAGCCATCGTTGCGGCGGCATCGATGTTGGTTCGTAGTGGATTTCGTTTGATCTCGAAAGCTGACCTCTCCGAATCGTCGGTCGAAATCACGGCGGTGGTGAGGGCCGGTGCCGAACTGGCCGGCTCCAAAGGTGAGATGCATCGCCTGGTTATCGATTTAGATAAGCAAGCCTACGTGTTAGAGGTTTGCAAAGGTGCGGCGGCCGTTGTGCGCAACGACGCGGTGGCGATTGACGAACAAGGCAAACAACGCGCGCTCGAACGAGCCAAGGACCGCATGCGCGGGCTGCCGGCCGATGCGTTTAGTGCGGGCGACGCCGAAGAATCAACCAAACGTGTCACTGCGTTAGCAGGGCAGCACGTCGCGGACCGCATGTGTGTTCCTGAGACCCAAGCGTTATCGGGTGATGCGGATGGTAAAGGTTGGATTCGTAAATTGCCGTCCGATAAAGGTATCAAAGTGCGCAAAGTTTATGTTGCGCATCGCGACGAGGCGCAAACTACGGGCCAAGTTGCCATCTATTTTTTCTCGAACGGTTCATCCGAAAAAGCCGTTATCGAACTTACTGACGGCAGCGATGTGTACTCGGTGTTGATCTTCGGCCTCACGGGGCGCGTTGAGTTACGCGATGGGGCCTTGAGCGACGTTGATTCGCACATGTTGCGCAATCCCAAAGGTGACAAAGACAAAGCGCGAGAGGAACGCAAATGAAGGGACATCATTTTCAGATTCCACGCGCAGCCCGTGGCTTTACGCTGGTTGAAGTCATGATCGCCTTGGCGCTGCTTGGCATGACCTTGGTTGTGGTCAGCAAGAGCACGGCCAATAATTTGCTTAACGCGCAAAATGCCCACATGACCGGCGTCACCACCGATTTGGCACGCGGTAAAATGTACGACACCGAAGAACGCTTGCTCAAAGACGGATTCTCGGATTCCGATCAGAGTGCAAATGGTGATTTCTCCGACGAGGGTTGGCCCGAAGTTAAATGGGATGCCAAAGTTGAACAAGTAGAGTTGCCGCCGTTGCAGCAACTACAGCAGATGGCGAAAGGCCAAGCGCAAAAGACTGTCGGCGATCGCGTCAAAGCGCTGGGTTCGGCGAATGCGTCCAGCTCGGCGTCGACACCAGCCGCGCCGCCGCTCGCTGATGATAAATGTTCCGAAGAAGGCGATACCCCAACCAATTTTCAAGACAGTGCGCTCGGTGGCATGCTGGGCATGATGGGCGTCGACGACGGTG
>JAYWHS010001233.1:0-1914 GCA_043777635.1 Kofleriaceae bacterium
ACATCATGCAACGCTAGATAATCTGCAATCGCTACGGTTTCGCCGCGTGCCAGCCGACCTCCGGTAGGCAAGCCGGCTGGTTCGGCACCGTGGCGTGCGAGTTCAGCGAATCGCTCCATGGTTTTAATGAATAGCCACTCGGCTGCACGCACGGCCTTGTGGTGATAGACCTGGGCGTACATGTAGGATCGTGCAAACAAGTATTGTTCAACCGCAAACATGCCCCGGCGGTAGTCGACGACTAAGTCTTGGGCGGGGATGCCATCGTCGGTGGTGCTGCGCACCGTGCCGATTTGCAGCGCAAAAATGATCCAATCGAGATCATAGGTTGCGTAGCCAGCGCCTGAATAATGGCCATCGCGCAATAAGTAATCGAGACGATCGACATCGAGTTGCGACGACACCAATTTGCGCGCATACGCCGGCTGATATTCTTTGGTCCAAAAGCTACGCAGCGTGGTGGCTAGGCCCGGCTCAATTTTTTCGAGCGCCTGGTGCAGCTCAACGTCTTCGAGTACGATCCGCGCGCCCCAGGTTTCGTGATCACAACCGGGAAAAACGTGCTCCCAAGCGTGGGAGAACGGGCCATGGCCGATATCATGTAGGAGGGCGGCGACACGGACGTGGCGGGCAAGGTCTTCGTCGAGGCGGAGTTGTTTGGTCACTCGCTGCGCAACGCAAAAAGCGCCGAGGGCATGGCCAAAGCGCGAGTGCTCGGCACCGGAATACACCAGCCAGGCAAATCCCATTTGTTTAATGCGGCGCAACCGTTGCACCGCATGGGTGTCGAGCAAGTCGGCTAGCGGGCGGTCTTCACCTTTGAACTCGATAAGGCCATGGACGGGGTCGCGAAAAACGCGGTCTTTGCTCGACGGGTTCGACGTAGTCATCGGCGGAGAGCTTACCTCGGCGCGAGTTTTTGCGCGTCATCAAGGGTGCAGATTGCACGCCTTGGCCGCTACAGTTTGAATCGATATCTGTGCACCCGCTGGTAAATCTGCGCGGCAGGTGCATGCCTCACTTTGTTGGGGTGAGGTGCCCGATGTCCGTTTCGCGGACGCTTTGGTGTCCGGTGTCGGCAATGTCCGCAGGGCGGACGGGTGATAGGGTACCGTTTGGCGGACGCTTTGGTGTCGGCAATGTCCGCAGGGCGGACGGGTGATACCGTTTCGGACGATTGATACCGCTTCGGCGCAGGTGACATCGTTTCGGACGACTGATACCGCTTCGGCGCAGGTGACATCGTTTCGGAGCAATAGCGCGAACGCGTGAGCGCCGCCGCCTGCCGTGCTTGTGGTCTCTCAAGCGATTACGGTCGAGGTAAGTTGATTGCGGCGATAATAGGACCCAGGTCGGACCCGTTTTGGGCGAATGCCACCGCGCTGCAATTCATACAAGAAGTTGGCACTGCAATATCCGCACTGACCTGTTGGTTGGGGGCTGCAATGCGGCGCAGTGCACGCGCTGGGTTAGTGGTCTGCAGTGTGGCGCCGGCGTTTTCGCCGCGTGGCACGTCAACTCGGGTACTGCGATCATAGAGCGCTACCCAAACCGCCGCGTTAGCAGGTGCCGCGACATCAATGCGCACGCTGGTTGACGTCCAATGTGCAGTTGCCACTAAGACTGTCGGCGTTGTGGCATCGGCCGCAGCGAGCGAGCGTTCAACATCTCGGCGATTCGAGCCAACCATTCCAACGCGGCCGTCGATGACAAGCTGAGGCGTGTACACCCCACGACTGCGTAGGTAGCTGGCGTAGGTCTGCTGCCGTTCGCTCCACGCGGCCTGTGAAAACGGGTCGGCCCAGCCAAGATAGTTCCAATAGTCGACGTGAAATGACAGTGGTATGACGTTGTCTTGATGACCGAGCTCAGCAAGCAGACTGTCGGCAGGCGGACACGAGCTGCAACCTTGCG
>JAYWHS010001234.1:0-1914 GCA_043777635.1 Kofleriaceae bacterium
CGAAGACATTTACATCCACTGCTACACCACCATGGCCGAAGCCCGCACGGGCATTGCCACCTACCTCAATTACTTCAACACCACACGTCGTCACCAAGGGCTCGGCAACGACACCCCGGATGCTGTTTATTTTCGAAAGGCCATAAAGATTACATCCATCACTGATCGACAACTGATGCCAACCGTGACAAAGAAATTCATATCAATCGCGCGGCTTAGCTCGCTAAAGAAATTGGCCCAGACAATGGGGTCCACTTCTTCGTGCTTGCCAACGTTGACGCGAACAGCGAATCACGATCAACCAAAATTGTCCCATTTTCGCCGTAATCAAGCATGTCCTGCCACGGATCGCCGGAGTTCTTTGAGTTTTGATAGCCGACCGACTGAATTTGAACTAATCTGCCTCCTACACGTAAAATCGAAAGTTGATAATGTCTTTTTGTTTTCCGCTTAGATCTTCCAGCGCAGTTTTTTTTGCGCTCGTTTATTGTGCTTGCAGCGGCAAGCCGCCATCTTCCGATATCTCCGCCAAGCCACGCTTTCAACCGTCACTGTTGGCTGGCAACTCGGTGCCATTGCCCCAATGCCTAGCCAAAAAGCTCACTGGTATCGATAGAATCGAACCCGCTGATAACGCAACCAATTTTTGCGATGCGCAATCGTGCTTCACCATGCAACATGCAGACGGCTCGATATCAGCGTTTACCGACCTGCCCCCTGCCGACCATGTAGTAACGATTCAATCAGGACGTTCCAACAGCGAACTTTGTATCGCTAATGACTGTGTACAACTAGGCGATTCGAAGTGGACAAAATCGGATTCGAATTCGAACTACATTACCGTCGCGAGCAGCCGCCGCCACGGTGCGAAATCATCATTCCCGCTTGGGCCAAACGTTTCGATGAATGCCTCTATGACAAGTGCAGTCATCCGAGTTCAGTCGCCCAACGATACCATGACCGGCAAGTTCTTCGTCTACGATGCGAAAACAGGAACCCAGCAGTTCGAATTAAAAATTCAGAACCTCGGGATTAGCTTTCGATGCAGCCATCCCGCTACGTTCTTCGGAGACAAGATAATTGCGGTCTCACGATTCAACTGCGACAACCATTTGCCGCGAGGATATTATTCGGGCGAAGGTCGAATAGATTTGTACGACATTAAAGGTACATTTCTCGCGAATGTCCCGGCTGCAAAATTCCCGGTCGGTAATCGCTACCCACGGACCCAACAATACATCACTGAAGATTATCCAGCGTACTCGAACGATTTCGATCCGAAAGACGCAGTATTTGTGGATGCCGCCGCTGATTCGGTAGAACGAAAAAACTGGCTGACTGGTGAGAGCCACACGCGATTCTCGGTCGACTTCAAGAAGTGGTTTCCCAATCGTGACCATCAAGCAATTGCGCACAGCGGCAATCTGATTCTTGCAAACAGCGATGGTGCTTTGTTAATTTCGACAATGGATGGCACGCAAAGATATTTCCAGTTTCCCCTCTGCACACCAAAGAATACTTCGGTAGCGCCATGATTCTTGGGCCATCTTCCGCGCTTCGAGCAACGCTTGCTAAAGCTGGTCGCTTCTTGATGTAAAAAATGGCAACGGGCCAAGGCTTCGAGCCACGCAACAAGAAGCGCATACTTGGGATCATCGACCATCTTGTGCACCAGCGACTGCCGTAACTCCTTGCGCAGACGGCAAAGATCATCGAATTCACGGCCAAATATTTCACCCATACCTGCCACTATTCTACGCCCACAAACACCTACCAATACGGCGGCAATACATAGCCCGCGCGCAGATCATTTCCGCCTGGATCTTGCCGCTCCACCCCATGCCAATTCTGACGCGGTGCGGTAAGGTGCCCGCATCATGAGCAAACCAATTAGACGTGTTGCCGTTTTGGGCG
>JAYWHS010001235.1:0-1914 GCA_043777635.1 Kofleriaceae bacterium
GCTGCCGACGAAGAGCCAGGCTTTGCGACCCATGGCGATGCGGCGCAGTTCGCGCTCGGATTCATTGTTGGTCATGGGCAAGCGACCGTCGGTGAGGTATTGTCGTAGGGCCGCCGCTTGATTGCAGAGGTAGCCAACAGCGCTGCGGACTAAGCCGCGTTGCAGTGCGAGCGCGGGCATTGCGCGGTGCCCCACTGCCGCAAATCGTCGACGATCGGAGCCGCGTGGACGGCGCGGAAGGCACAAGGCGAGATTCCACATATGACCTTTCACTCATTTATCCCGTCACGAACAGTGTCATTCATAAGTTTGTTGTCATCGACAATGTTCATTGACATGGATTGGTGAATGTCGCGACTCGTACAACGGTGGTTTCTCCACTCACAGATCCTGCAACCGCTAGTTGTTCACCAACCACTTGCATAACCGGAACCTGCATTTTGCTGTCAAATTTCCCAACCAAATTGATGACACTGCGCTGCAGGCAACCTACGTAAATCAATCCGGCATAATCGATCGCAAGCAGGCCGCTACTAACAGGAACTACATCGGCAATATCTGTTGGCAGTTTCCATTTGGCTATAATGGCGCCGTTCAATGGGCTAATCGCTACGATTTCGTCTTTTGCGGAAATCGCAGCAAACATTCCCGCGCCCTCGCGAATCCGCAACGCGGAGACTGGCAGCGTCGCTATCAGCTTCGCTTCTAGATCCAACAACAACAACTCGTCGTCTTGGCCATGGAGCAAGACTCGATTGTGTGACGTTGCGATGGAATCAGCATGGGGAACCATCATCCGGCCGCGGACACGCCCGTCACTTCTTGCCACAATCACCAGCTCGTTGCTCCAACGTTGCGGGTTGGGTTTACCGCGCTCCTGTTGCAGTTGATAGTTGCGCAACAATATCGCAACATGCTCAGTATCAGGAAACCACGCGGTCCGTGCCACTGGCGATTGCCCTTGTGGCCCGCGCCGATTCCAGTGCTGTAAGGTGGCATCGGCGTGCCACTTCTTTGCAACCAAATCTAGCGTCCCCAGGCCTACGCGCAGTTGATGATCATCGACCCAGCGCGAGCCATCCTCGGTCACACGTGGCAGTGACACATTCACTGGCTCGTCGTGTTCCCACCATGTGGCGTAGTCAGTGCTGAGCGTTACCAACCGTGCCCCGGGCGCTATCGCCGAATTCATCCCGCCTTTTAAGGATGTAAACGCTGACAGGGTTGTTGCGGTACTTGCCGTATTTTTCATGGATGGTTCTCTCGTGCTGCAAGCGCAGCATGTCATGGCGAGTGTCACGCTCAAGGCGCGCAGGTAGCTTCGCTGCATCATTGGGTTAGTAACGCAGGGTAACGCAGTATTGGAGCTGTCGTCGATTGGCGCCACTTCGACGGTAATCTCAAATTTCGTGTACCCCATCGCCCTCGATCGCGTCGGCGAGCGACCGCGCCTTGTCGCGTTTGTGTTCGCGCAGCTTCTTTTCAGCGAGAATGCCATGTTCAATGGCTCGAAGCGGTGTGCAAAGCGTGAGCGGTCCATAGCTCAGCGATACAACGCTTCGGGCCCTTCGCCAACGCAACGGTCAGCTTTTGCACGATCGCCGCCGGTGCCGTCCATTTCGACGACGATGGCGTTCAACGCTTGCTCCGCATCGGACGACATTGTTGCCGCATCAATCGTTGCGGCGCGCATCAACGCCTCGACGGTGATGACAGCGCCGGGTTCCAACAATAGTGTGTGTGCGGCCCAGCCAAGCCGCTTCGCCAGGAGCCGTCGGATTGCGACGGGCAGCTCTGCGTCGGTAAGGTGTGTCAACATTGCCGCAGTGGTGCTACATCCTTCAAAACCTGGAATTTCTGGCGCTTCGTAATATCGTAAATTGCGAAACACGATACCAGGCTGGTAGCAGACGG
>JAYWHS010001236.1:0-1909 GCA_043777635.1 Kofleriaceae bacterium
GGATTTTTTTGCGTCGTAGCGTAACGAAACTTTGGGTAGCCCCGTAGCGAAACGAAGTTGCTGGCTACAGCGTCGGGCCAAATGCGAAGTTGCCTTGCACTTGCGCTGCCGTCAACGCCGAGCAATACAACACAACTGCGCGCGCTGTGCCGAGCCACGGTGCGTTGAGATTGTTGTCGCCGCCTACAACCATGGAGTAGGCTTCCCAACTCATCAGCGGGCTAATTTGCGAGTCCTTTTCGACGCCGTTAATGTAAAGCCGTTGCGTCGCTTGTTCTTGCACCAACACGACATGCACCAGAGCACCGGCCGTCACCACATCTGACGCCTGCAGCTCAAGGGCATTCGGAGCCATGGTGCGCGTCCGCCCAATGATGTGACGCCCCGCTTGCGAAATTTCAAACGACCGCGAGGCAACACTCGCGGTAATGCCGGCAATAATTGCCGGCGTAGTTGCGCTCCCTTGGCTGTCATTTTTCGGCACGATCCAGGCTTCCAAGCTTGCCGCCATGGTGCCGAGACAAGTTGCCACCGGTCGGATCAGCCTAGATGCTGTGCTAGCGTTTGTACTCGCCGTGAACGTCAGCCCGCCGTTACTCCACTCACTATTGAGTATCGTTAGACTATTGCGCACCAAATCATAGGCCGGCCTCAACCCTGCAGAATCGGCGGCGGTCAGGCCCGAGCCTTCGTTAAATTTCCACTGCACTTGGGCACCAGTGACTCGCCCAACCGGGCCGGCGTCAACTGGCCGCGCATCAATCGGCCTAGCGTCAACAGCCGTGTCATTGACCGGGCCATCGACGACAATAGGACTATCCGAATTTGCAGGTGTGGTCGCGCTAAACGAACACCCACCCAACAAGGCGATAAACAGTGGCAACGTGCGCATTGGCCAAACCCTCATTCGACCCCAACCATACCTCAACTCAGCGCCGATCATCCCAAAGAACCTCAAAACTTCCGTCTCGGCCATTGTCGTTGGGCGAGGCCCAACAAACGTCGTCTAGGCCGTCGTGATTAAGATCACCAACCCAACTTGCCACCGCAGCTGTACCACCCGTGGTTGCAGCAAATCCGAAACTCGCTGGTCCGTTAACCGTTGCGCTCGCGGTGCTGTTGCTCACGGTGCCGGTCGGAATTTGGCCGCCGAACCAGGTAAAGATGCGGGCTGCGGTACCAGCTTGACCGACCACCATCAAGTCTTCGCGCGAGTCGCCGTCGACGTCCGGCCCACCGCGACTGCCGCCGCGCCGCACCACCACCAACCCGGTGCCAAACCGGCTGTTGTTGGTACCTTGAATGGTGGTCAGCACCACGCCCGCCGTCGCTGTTGTGACCGTGCCCTGGGCATTGCCAATAACATCGCCGCGCACGATGAGCGCTTGGCCGGCACCGTTATTGCCGCGATACGCTGTGATCACGAGTTCTCGCGCACCGTCATTATTCATGTCGTCAATGGTCGTGGCTTGGCTGCCCCACTCAGCGTTGCGAAACGTCGTGACGTAATCGATCCGCACATCGCGACCGATCACGAAGCCTCGTGGGGTCACGGTATCTGCAGTGCCACGACTACCATCGGAACGAAACACGTAGGCACTGTCGCCAGCGGTCGTGGTGTCATCGCTGTAGGCCAGCAACACATCGTCGCGGGTGACGCCAGCGCGGGTCCGCCCAACGACATGCAAGTAGGAGCCAAAACCACGTCCGATCAAACTTTGTGGATCGGCAATCAAGTCAACGACTGCGCCACCGAGGCCACTAAGGTCGGTGTCCGACAGCGCGATGTTACCTGGTGCGGTCCCGCCATACACAATCACCGCGCCGCCGACGTTGCCGCCACCACCGGGTGCTGCGATGACTAAGTCCAGCGCAGTATCGTCGTCGATTTGGCCAACACCTAACCGGG
>JAYWHS010001237.1:0-1908 GCA_043777635.1 Kofleriaceae bacterium
GTGCCCGCCTGGGCCACTGGACCGACGAGGTTCGTGCTCGATGGCCAGACCTGGCGTTATCAGCATGTTCAGGACGGCGCAGGGGATGCGTCACCCGACGCCCTCGCTGGGCAACCGGAGGCAGTATGACTCGGATAAAATTTCACGACGGGCGGTTGGTTGTTGCGAATGGCGCGCCGCTGCCGTGGTTGGCGGCTGGGCTCTGTTACGCGGACCATGCTCCTCGGCTGTGGCCGGCACAGCTTGGGCAAATTCGCGCGGCCGGCTTCACGCTCGTCGATGTTGTGGTGCCATGGCGCAGCCATCTCAACGATGCTGGCGAATCAGATTTTTTTGGAGCCTTGGCATTGCCGGCTTTCCTCGACCAAGTGACCAAGGCCGGCTTGGTGGCCGTCCTGCGATTAGGCCCGGTGGCGTCGTTAACACGGCCGCAATTTGGTCTGCCTGAAATGTTATTGGCCAATTCAGCGATGCAAGCGCGCAGCAGTGCCGGTGTGCCTATCTGGGCACCGACGCCGACGCGTGTGGTACCGGTGCCATCCTATGACAGCGTCGAATTTCTTGATGCAGTTGGTGCTTGGTTTGGGGTAGTCGCACAACATGCGACCGCACACGCAGCGGTTGCCGCCGTGGTGGTGGATCTTGGCGATCATTGGTTTTTTCGCACCGGTGCATTCGACGGCGACTTTCATCCCGATGCGGTCGCACGCTGGCATCAAGATCAAAGCGTCGTGCCGCCCGTCGATCGCAACCACGGCGAACTTTCGACTCAGTTGGCGTGGGTTCGCTTCAAAGCGCATCGGGCGATTCGCGCCGGCCGAGCGTTGCGCGAACGCCTTGACGCTGCGGGTTGGAGTCAGCACGCGTGCTTGGCCACGGTTTCGACGACGGCCAGCATGCAAGTCCGAACTGCGCTTGCCCAGCTGTACGATGGCCTGGTGGTGCAACGCGATCGCATCGACCCATCGGCGTTGCCATTTCGTGTCAGCTCGGGTGTCGTCGTGGCCGAATTACCGGTTAGTCGAGCTGCATGGTTGCCGCCGCGCAGCAGCGACCTAGCCAAACTTGTGATCACCGCCGTGGCCGATGGCGCTTCGGGCCTAAGTCTTACCGGCTGGGTGCCCGGCGATCATGAAGTTGCCTCCACGACCGCTGGCCGTTTTGCTGCAATCTTGCCAGCATTGCAACACATCGCTTGGCCGACTGTTGTCGACGCTGCGCCGGTAGCAGTTGTCCGCGCCACCCACCATGATGAGCTGGCGGCAATCCACAGCGCGATCGCGTTAGTGTCGCCAGCGTTGTCGCGGTTCGCAGGGCTCGATCCAATCGCCTTAACTGCTGGCAACACTGACGATGCGGCGACGGCGCAGCGTTGGCACGCCATACTTCAAGAGGCGCTGGTCATGGCCGGCGTGGCATTTGATTTGGTTGACGACACCGCGTTGCCAGATGAACTCGCTGCCTATCGCGTGATCATTGCGCCAACTGGCGTGCAGGTAGCCGGGTTTTTTGCCGCGACCTTGCGCGATGTCGCCAGCCGAAAAACCACGACGATTGTGCTTGGGCCAACCCCGGCGCAACGCGACGAGGCTAATCATGTGCTGCCGCCCGACGCCATGCCGGGTCGGGTCGGTCGGTTACGTGCAGCATCGCTGCATGATGCCGTTGGTTTGGCCACTGATCTGCGCGCCTTGGGTGGAGACGCCACCGTGGTCCTACGCGTTGAACCGGCGACCACCGCGGTCCACCTTGGCCGTGAACCTTCACGCCTTGCAATCGTGATCAACGACTCGCCGCAATTGGTCCGCATCATCGCAACTGATGCTGCTTGGCGCGATGCATTGTTACCAACCGCACGGCCAGTCGACGAATTTTTCGTTGAGGCGGGTCGCTGG
Organism: Kofleriaceae bacterium; assembly: GCA_043777635.1. Taxonomy (GTDB): domain Bacteria; phylum Myxococcota_A; class Polyangia; order Haliangiales; family Haliangiaceae; genus JABFXX01. Next base: position 1,896 of record JAYWHS010001237.1, read on the forward strand.
TTATTGCTGACGC
>JAYWHS010001238.1:0-1904 GCA_043777635.1 Kofleriaceae bacterium
GAACTCGGCGATGCCATGCGGTCGTGGTGCAATCCGCACGGTGAAGATGCCGGCCGCGTCACGTTCGATATCCGCATTTTTCAAGCTGCGATGGATGCGTATTTTGCGGCGGCGACGCCCAGCCTAGGTTACTCGATTGTTGAGCGACAATCGGTCGTGCATGGCTTGCTGCGCGTGTGTGTGGAGCTGGCCGCGCGTTTTTGCGTGGATATCTTCGACGATAATTATTTCGGCTGGGACGCAACGCGTTTTGCCAGCCGGCGCGCGCACAATCTGGTGCGAGCCCAAGGTCAACTTGCGTTGGCCCGATCGGTTGCGGATCATTTCGACGCTGCGCTCGCGATTGTGAGCTAAAAGCCTCGAAGATCGGGCGAAGTAGCCGTTTTGCTTTTGCGGTAGGGGCAGGCGACGCCGACCGGGCCAGGGTTTGCTACCGGCGCATCGCACTTTGCAGGTCGCTGTCAGGTCGGTTTGAGTGGGCAGGCTCGTCATCTTAGTGTCTACTACACCCATGAAATCGCGGGTTCGTGGTCATGCATTGGTGTGCGGCGTGTTGGGCGCATTGGCTACCGGCGTCACGCCAAATGTCGCGCTGGCGTTTGCGCCGCGCTCGCAGGTGGCCGGTGTTGGTGCACGGGCTGCGTTGGATCTACCCGACACGCTCTCGGCCGAACCCGGCGTGGCGAAACAACCGCTACGTGCCCAAGTGACGCCAGCTGCGCGGGTGGCACGGCCAGCGCAGTGGAATGCATTTGTTGCGCGCTACGGCGGTGCTTCGCAAGGTTGGCAAGCAATGTGGGATCGCGCCACCGGTGCGCCGATGCGAATTTGGGGCCCTGGTATCGCTGTGCCGGGAGCCATGATTTCGGCTGATATTGCCGCCGGTGCGGCGCGCGATGTCTTGGCGGCACAACTCGGCCTGTTCGCGCCAGGTGCTGCCGTCGATGATTTTGTCATGGTCAGCAATCAACTCGACGGCACCGGTAGTGCAGCGGTGCGCAGCATCGGCTTTGAGCAATGGCATCAAGGCATGCGCGTTGTTGGTGGCCAAATTAGTTTTCGGTTCAAAGCCGACCGGCTGGTTGTGATCGGTTCGTCGGCGTTGCCGAGTATCGTGTTGCCGTCGAACAGCGGCAGTGCAAAGTTGTCGATGGCGCGCCAAGCTCCTTCGGCGCTGGCCAGCCGTTACGCAGTTACGGGGGTGCGCGTCCGTGGCGTTGCTGCTGCAGTCGTATTGCCGCTCATTTCCGACGACGTTGTGATGGGTTATCGGGTGGCTGTGCCGGTTAGCTTTGCTAGTGATCAAGGCAACGCGTTGGTCTACGCGGATGCGTACAACGGCACGCCACTCGCGACCCGTCGCACCGATAGTTTTGTCACTGGCACTGTGAAAGTGTCGCTCGTTGATCGCAATCCGATGCGGCCTCGGATCGAAGGCCCGGCCGCGCGCATGGAAGTGTTGTTCGGCGCGGAAGCGGTGACCACCGACGACAACGGGCTGGCAACCTGGAGCAACGCTGGGTTGCAAACCGTAAGTACATCGGTACAGGGCCCGTTGGTAAAAGTTGTTAACAAAACTGGTACGGTAGCCTCGGCTGCATTGTCGTTGGTGCCGGGTGGCTCCACCGTGTGGGATGAAAGCACCGCGCCGGAGCGTGATTCGCAAGTGCAGGTGTTTGCCAATCTGATCATCGTGAAGCGGTACGTCGCAACTTTTGCGCCGACGCTGCCGGCGTTGACGCAGCAGCTTACGGCTAACGTGAATATCGATAGTCAATGCAATGCGAACTTCGACGGCAACGCGGTCAATTTTTTCAAGTCGAGCATGCGCTGTCAAAATACTGCGTTGTTATCCGACGTGGTGTTTCACGAGTTTGGCCACGCCATGCATTCGAACGCGATCA
>JAYWHS010001239.1:0-1903 GCA_043777635.1 Kofleriaceae bacterium
CTCAATGCTGCCACGCTCGCCGACAAAAAGTTGGAAGACATCAAACTGGTGGTTTCGGGTGCGGGCGCGGGTGCTATTGCGTGCGCTGAATTTTTTGTACGGCTCGGCCTGCGCCGAGAGCATGTGGTGATTTGCGATTCCAAAGGCGTGGTTCACAAAGACCGCACCGACCTTAACCGCTACAAAGAAAAGTTTGCGATTCTCGACGACGGTCGGCGAACCTTGGCTGAAGCCTTGGTTGGGGCGGATATGTTCATGGGCCTGTCGGTGGCTGGCGCGTGCAAGCCGGAATACCTGGCCGGCATGGCGGCGCGGCCCATCATTTTTGCATTAGCAAATCCAGACCCGGAAATTTCGTACCACGATGCTGTGGCGGCGCGGCCAGATGCCTTGGTCGCCACTGGGCGATCGGATTTTCCGAATCAAGTAAATAACGTGCTGGGCTTTCCTTACATTTTCCGGGGTGCGCTCGACGTGCGGGCTAGCTCGGTTTCTGAAGAAATGAAAGTTGCAGCGGCCCATGCGTTGGCCGAGCTTACTCGTGAACCTGTACCCGACGCCGTGGTCGCAGCATATGGCGGCAAAGCCATGAAGTTTGGGCCGGACTATTTCATTCCTAAGCCATTTGATCCTCGGGTGTTGTGGTGGGTGGCGCCAGCAGTGGCCCGCGCCGCGATTGAATCCGGCGTGGCCCGATTAAAAATTAACATCGAAGAATACGCCGACAAATTGATGTCGAAATCTTCGAATGCTGCGTACTCGATCATGCGTGCGATGACCCAACAAGCCCGCCGCAATCCTAAACGCGTGGTGTTTGCGGAAGCCGAAAGCATTCGCATGTTGCGGGCCGTCCAGCAAATCGTCGACGAAGAAATTGCAAATCCAGTGCTATTGGGCCGGCGCAAAGAAATTGAGCGCATGTGCCAAGAGCTTGGGTTGGACCTGTTGGACCATGTTGAGATCATCGACCCGCGCGAAAGCCCGCATGCAGCGCGCTACGCCGATAAGCTGTTTGCGATGCGGCAACGCAAAGGCGTAACGCTAGCGATGGCCACCAGCCTAGTGTCTAAGACCAACTACTACGCGGCCATGATGGTGGAACAAGGCGACGCCGATGGCATGGTGACGGGGATGCATCTGTCGTATCCCGAAACCGTCCGACCGGCGCTGGAGATCTTCGGCTTACAGCCAGGCTGCAAAGTTGCCGTCGGGATGTACATGATGATTTTGCAAAACTCGGTGCGGTTCTTCGGCGACACCGTGTTCAACATCAATCCTGATGCCGACACCTTGGCTGATATTGCCTTGCAGATGAGCAATGCGGTGGCGTCGTTCGGCGTTACCCCGCGGGTGGCGATGATTTCGTATTCGAACTTTGGATCAGTCCGGCATCCGGACGTTACCACTGTGCAACGCGCGTTGGCCAAAGTGCAGCAGGCGCGACCAGATTTGCAGATCGATGGCGAAATGCAGCCCGAGCTGGCCTTCGATGAGGAGCGCCGCCGCGAACACTACGGATTTTCTAAACTATCGCGGGCTGCGAATACCTGGGTTTTTTCGTCCCTGGCTGCCGGCAACGCAGCGTATCAAACCCTTAAAGTGCTCGGTGGTGTACAAGCAGTCGGGCCAATTTTGCTGGGTGTGCGCAAGCCGGTAGCAGCCCTGCAAAGCGAAGCCACCGTCGACGATATCGTCAACATGACCGCTTACGTAGTGCGCCAAGCGCAGATCCAACAAGGTGAAGTTGAAGGCCCCCTAGTGACACCACCGACCCAACGCGTGCGCTCGGTCGCTACTAACGACGCGTAGGTTGATCAGCGGTTACGTTGACTATACTGCCTCGGCGCGCAGCCCATGACGCGCTTAAAAGCGGTGCTAAAAGCTGCCTCAGAGGCGTAGCCCA
>JAYWHS010001240.1:0-6337 GCA_043777635.1 Kofleriaceae bacterium
GCTGGTGAATTGGTAGATCGACAATTCGCCGGCGACGTGTTGCTGCGACCGTTGGGTACCCGTCGCCTTGAGCTGACCGCCGGTGGCCATGTTGACAGCGCAACGATTTATGGTGTCAGCAGTATTGCGAGTCTGGCGATCAGCGCTGGCGTCCGCGTGCATGGCAATGTTGATTGGCGTACCGTTGCTGTGCAGCAGACGGTTGGTATTCAAAGCCGTGACGTCACCGAACGCGAAGTCCGGGTTACGGCAGGCGTTGAATTTTCTTTTGGTGCCATCGGCCTTACCAGCCATGCAGCCATGCAGCGCACGACGCAGGGCAATTCATTTCTCGGCGGCACGCTGGTCGGCCGTTGGTCGGACATCGCTGCACCGTCGGTGCTTGGCCCGCCAGACCGAATTGAGCGCGTTGAGATTTCAGGCACCTTGAGTGGTCGCAGCTACGCAAAACTGATCGAACGGTTGGTAGCGATGGAAACTGATCGTGCCGTGCGTGCCTTGGTGGTGGTGTTTGATGCTCCGTCGGGTGGCTGGGCTTCGTGCGAAGAATTGCGCGAGCGCTTACTGGCTTTGCGGCGCGCTGGCAAAAAAGTGTTCGCTTATTTGGTGAGTGGCGGCACCCGCGATTATTTTGTCGCAAGTGCAGCTGACAAGATCTATTTTGATCCCGCAGGTGCCCTGCGCTTACTAGGCATTTCCGGGTCGATTTTGTACTTCCGTGGGGCCTTCGATATGTTGGGCATTTCGCCGGAGTTTGAAAAAATTGCCGAGTACAAAAGTGCGCCTGAGCAGTACACGAATACCGGTGGCAGCGAAGCGGCAACCACCATGCGTGAAGAACTGTTCGGTAGCATTAACCAACATGTGATCGCTGCGATTGCCGAGGGCCGGCACATTAGTGTGGCAGCGGTACAGGCACTCATCGATAAGGGCCCCTATTCGGCCGGCGATCTGGCCAAAGAACCACGGCTGGTTGATGCCGTTGCCTTGCCAGAAAAAATCAGTGAACTAGTGGCCGCTGAGGTAGGCGGTGGCATCGGGCTAGGTGCTGCGCAAGCCGAGACCGCCGATCTTTGGCAAGCACCGCAGATTGCGGTGATTCATATTGAAGGCGATATCATTGATGGCGAGTCGCAGTCGCTGCCGTTGTTAGGCCGCAAAATGGCCGGTGGCGATACCATCCGCGCAGCGATCGCGGCCGCTCGGTTTGATGATCGCATCAAAGCGATTGTGTTGCGCCTCGACTCGCCTGGTGGCAGCGCTTTGGCGTCCGAGCTGATCTCACGGGAGGTGTTTGCGACGCGTGGGGTCAAGCCGATCATTTGCTCGATGGGCGATCTCGCTGCATCCGGCGGGTATTTCGTCGCGGCCGGCTGTGATCGTATTTTTTCGTCACCGACCACGATTACTGGTTCTATTGGGATTTTCTTTGGCAAGTTTGAAATTTCGGGGTTGCTTGCCAAACTTGGAATTTCGGTGGAGTCGGTACACTTCGGTGAACGCTCGGAGATGGATTCGTGGTTCCGGCCGTTTACCCCCGACGAGCGCGTCGTGTTGTTGGACAAGCTGCGCTACATGTATGGTCGTTTTGTCGGCGCGGTGAGTGAAGGTCGCAAAATGGACAAAACCAAGGTCGATGATGTTGGTCGCGGCCATGTGTGGACCGGGCTGCAAGCTAAAGAGCGCGGGTTGGTAGATGAGTTTGGTGGCCTTGCAGCAGCGATGGCGATGGCTCGCAGTACATCGGGGCTCAGCGTCAGCGAGCGGGTGCAATGGGTTCACTTGCCAGTCGCTACTGGCGGCGTACTGCGCTCGTTGCTTGGCCTCGGTACGATAGGTGTGAATGAACAAAGCTCGCTCACACGGCTATTTGAGTTGGTGCCGGCGTCGTTGCTGGTGGCTCCGAATACCGCGCAGACTCGGCTGCCGTTTGATCTGATCGGCAACTAATTCGCCCGATTCATGTGTGGCGCTTCGACAGTTGGCTGAGGTTATGCCAGCGTCGAGGGAATGGCTATTGCCGGCCACTGCGCAACCGCGCGGTTGCGATACTCCATCGCGTACTCGAATTGGCCTTTGCTGTGCCAAGCCCGCGCTAATTCGATGCAGCGCTCCGCTTCAAAACGCGGTTTATCGACGCTGCCGCGACCAGCTTCGAGGATCACAATGGCTTCATCGAGCCGGCCCAAAGCTACTAGCGCGGTTGCTCGGGTGTGCGCGATTTCGGCGACATCGGGACGCAATTCACCAGCGCGTTCGGCGAGCGCCAAGGCGTGGGCAGGATCGCCACCACGGGCCAATTCGAGCGCGGCGCGGTTGTTGAGCAAGGTGGCTGCTTCGGACGGTTGCAGGGTGGTTTCGTCGAGCGCAGCTAAGGCGTTGGCTGCGCGCTCAAAGTCTTGGCCGGCGACAAGGCACGCGCCGATGCTTAACAACGCTGCACGTCGACGCTCGGGCACGTACGAAGCCGCAAGCCAGCGATAGCGATGAGCGGCCGAAGCAAGATTACCCTGGCGATATGCTCGATGCGCCAAGCGGGGCAGAGTGAACCAATAAAGCAGGACCCCGCTAATGATGGTAACGGTAGCTAGCACGGGGCCGCGTGGGCCTTTAGCCAGCAATGCTAGCGCGGCCGGAACCGCTACCGTGAGTGGGGCCAAGAAACGGTAGAGCCACATGCGCCGCAGGATAGCGCGGAATTGCGCATGACGCTTTGGTTAGGGGACGGAGACGCAGGTAGTAGGTCGGTGAGTCGAGGCGACGTGTTGCGACACGCGGCGGTGGCGACAGGCTGCACGAAACCTATTCATGCCAGTCCGCCAGTCCGCCAGTCCGCCAGTCCGCCAGTCCGCCAGTCCGCCAGTCCGAACGTCCGAACGTCCGAAAGTCCGCCAGTCCGCCAGTCCGCCAGTCCGAACTATTCGTTCGCAGCTGGCAACTTGAATTGGCGATAGTTTGATTCTTGCTCGCTCAACGTGGTTCGCCCTCCGGTTCACGACGATGATTCGGTAACGTTTCAAAATGGTGAGAGAAAATGTAGCGATTGCTCAGCGAGAAAGTCCCTTTTTAAAGGCCCAGCCGTGGTATGGATGCGCCGCTGTGGCTACCGAAACCAGTCCAATTGTCCAACTTGGCAAACGTCCTTCACCGGAGGTTGCCGCGAGCACGATAGCTGCGCCGGCGGGCCCAGCTGTCGTCGCGATCGCCGCACCGGGCAAACGATTGTTCGTTGAAACCTACGGTTGCCAAATGAATGTGGCCGACAGTGATCTGATCGGTGGCATTTTGGCGAGCGATGGTTATGCGCGTGCGCTGCGGGCCGAAGACGCGGATGTCATTTTGATCAATACGTGCGCGGTGCGCGAAAAAGCTGAAGAGCGGGTAGTCGCGCGGGCCACTGAACTTGCAGCGCTTAAACGCAAACATCCTGGCTTGGTGCTCGGCATTGTTGGCTGCATGGCTGAGCATCTCAAAGAAGGTTTGGCGCTGCGTGCGCCGGCGGTCGATGTCATTGCAGGGCCAGATAGTTATCGGCGGATGCCCGAGATGCTGGCGTTAGCCAAAGCCCGGCACAGCGAAGAAGGCCAAGCCGCCGTTGTGATCGACGTGAAACTCGATAAAGCTGAGACCTACGAAGGTGTGCCGGTGACCGGCGAAGGTGATGGCATCTCGGCGATGGTCACCATTCAGCGCGGCTGCGACAAATTTTGTACGTTCTGTGTGGTGCCCTATACCCGTGGCCGCGAGCGTGGCGCATCGCCAGGCGAAATCATCGGACAAGTGCGACAGCTGGTGGCGCGTGGCTACCGCGAAGTTACGCTGCTGGGCCAAACCGTGAATTCGTATCAGTGGGAAGATGTCAGTTTTGCTGATTTGTTACGCGCTGTAGCCAGGATTGATGGGCTGTATCGCATTCGGTTCACCTCGCCGTATCCAGTCGATTTTTCCGACGACGTAATCGCGGCCATCGCGGAAGAACCTAAAATTTGCAAGTACGTGCATCTGCCGGTGCAGTCGGGTTCCGATGTCGTACTTGAGCGCATGCGCCGAGGCTATACCGTGGCGGATTACCTAACGATCGTGGCTAAACTGCGCGCTGCGGTGCCGACGATCGCGTTTTCAACAGATATCTTGACTGGGTTTTGTGATGAAACCGAAGAAGATCATCAGGCGACGTTGGAGTTGATGCGCCAGGTCAAATTCGACAGTGCGTTTATGTTTGCGTATTCCGAGCGTGATTTGACGGTCGCTGCCAAAAAGATGACCGACAACATCAGCGAAGCTGAAAAGAAACGACGGTTGCACCAGATCGTCGCCCTTCAAGAAAAGATCTCCGCAGAGGTTTTTGCGGGGCATGTCGGTCGGCGCGAACAAGTGTTGGTTATCGGGCCGTCAAAGCGTCGAGCTGATCAAATGATGGGCCGCACCGACGGTTTTAAGACGGTGATTTTGCCAGTTGGCGTTGGCATCGTCGGTCAGATGGTTGACGTTGAGATCGAGGGCGCAACCAAAGCGACGTTGTTTGCTAAATCTATTGGGTAGTGTCAAGTTTGCCGAGTTTGCCGAGTTTGGCGTGGTCCTGATGCGGGTTGAAAAGAAGCGACGCTAACAACCTCCGCCGTCGCTGCTACAGCTGCTGGGGTTCGGTCCGTATTGGTCGTTGCATTGTGACTCGCAACTCATATCTGAACCGTTACACGTTGAAAAGCAGTCCATGAGCTTCATCGGTTCACCGAGGCATGCGACGGCAGCGCTCGCCGACGGGCAGGTATAGTGGCGATGATTGACACAGCAGGTCGCTTCACTCGACGACGATGTGGCCGCAGGGGATGACGCCGGAGTCGGCTCGGTGCCGGCAGCTTTGGTTGGTTTCGCGTTGGGTGTGCCCAAAAGCGCCATGTCTGCGGGCGTCAATAACCGACAACCAGCGACGACCAGGGATGCCAAGGCTGCAATCAGTGCACATTGAAAAGATTTTGAAAAATTCATTGCACAACATCACAGCAAGCTACGGGCCAAATAGGCGCGCAGCGATGTGAAGCGCCCGCAAAGCGCAGCAGGCACGGTTGGCGGTGCCGTGTATCTCCGGTTTTACGACGACGAATAGACTGGTGATGGCAGTGCCAAGGTAACTCCTTCGCCCATTGAGCAGGTCGACCCGTAACCCGCGTTTCACGCTTCAATGTGTATATTTTTCACCATACAAATATTTGAATTTGATCAGGGCCGGCATCGTCGCTGGTCGGTTGTCTGGAAATGTCCGAATGAAAGTCTAATAGGTCCGGACGCCGGACCTTCGGCACTGGGTAACCGTAACGTCACGACGGTACCCTGGCCGTGCTGACTTGTGAGCGTTAACGTTCCGCCGTGGGCATCGACGATGCGCTTGGCCAAGGTCAGGCCCAGACCAACGCCACCCGCGCTACGGGTCCGGCTCTTTTCGCCTCGATAGAATGGGTTGAACACCGATGCCAGGTCTTGAGGGGGAATGCCGCTGCCATGATCGGCGACGACGAATTGCACCTGGCGATCAACTGCATCAACCGCCAGTTCGATCGGTTGTTGGGCATCGGGTGAATATTTGTGAGCGTTATCGAGCAAGTTGTCGATCACGCGGCGCACCAACTTATCATCGACCCAGATCGTGGGTAGGTCGACGGCGACCCGTACCGTCAGCGTGCGCGTCGGCCAACGACTACGAAACCGCGTGACCGCGACGTTCACGATCTCGACCGCCGTTGTGGTGATGCGCCGCAAAACAAAGTGTGTCGGCGAGCTATTGTCAAATGCTAGCCGCGTGGTGGTTAGCACATCATCGACTAAGGCTTCGAGTTCGGGTAGATCGACGGCAATCTCGCTCATCGATGCGCGCGCGGCTTGAGCATCACCTTCGCTGGCGATGTCAACAGCGACGCGAATACGAGCCAGTGGTGTTCGTAATTCGTGGGCGACGTTGGCCAATAATTCTTTTTCAGCGCGCAACAGTTGCGCGATGCGCACGGCCATATCGTCGAAGGTTTGCCCGAGTTCGCCGAGTTCATCGGTGCGTGCAAGGTTGGCACGGGCGGTTAGCTCACCAGCGCCGAGGGCTTTGGCTGCGGCGGAGAGTTGGGCGATTGGCCGTCCGAGCCAACGGGCACTAAGCACGGTGCCCAAGGCAATAATCACCAGCCCGATCAGGAAGGTAATGACTAGAATCTGGATGCCCGGTTTGGGTGATGTCAAGCGCAGCAAAAGCACGCCATCGCCGCCGCGAATTTTGAAAGGTACGGCGTGAATGAGAATCTCATCGCGCAGCGGTGGCGGGCCACGCAGCCCCGATGGCGGTGGCCGATCG
>JAYWHS010001241.1:0-1899 GCA_043777635.1 Kofleriaceae bacterium
TACGCATTGCTGGCCTCACAACCAGCTTCGATCCGAAACACGCGATCAAGTACATCTGCTACCGCAGCGCGCCGCGTTGCGGCATCGGGATTCGTCGTCAAAGCCCGCAACAGTTGTCCCACAGCGGCGCTGGCCCGGTTGACGCGGCCGACTTCACTAGGATGATCGCGGCGACAATCATCAAGTACCCCAACATGCTCGTAGCCATCGCGTTCAACGCTGTAGTTGTCATCGGTGGCCATGTCGATCCAGTTGAGCACATGCCGAACTTCGTCGGTTGCGGGGTTGCGAAACGCGTGAGTGTAGCCATCTTCGAGGGCATGCAACGCCCGCCCAAGCCGGTAACTGAAACGTGGCAATGGCAAGCGCACACGCCCGCGAAATGCCAAATACGTGGCGACTTCGTCGGTTGCATCAGTATCAATGCCATCCACAAACCAGCCACCGGCTTGCAATTCGCCTTCGATAAATTCACGGCAAGCCTGCATCGCCGAGATATCGCCGGCGCTGCCGTCGTCTTGTTGTCGACGAATGCAATGACCTGCCTGGTCTTCAGGATCATTATGGATATGCACCAAGCTGGCGATTTCGGTTGGCGCATTGTCGCGTATATCGTTAGAACGCACGCCAATCAGCAATGCCAAGGCCCATGGATTGCGGGCGCTTGGGACCAACGAAAACGTCAAATCGTCGACGGCACGGCCCTGCACATCGCTCAGCGCCGGCAGCTCACCATTGCGCGCTGCGAGCAGATTGCCCCAGCCTGCCGCTTCAAGTGCGGCATAGGTAATCGACTCATGGCAGCCACCGGTTACCGTAGTTTCGATTTGAAATGCTTGCGCCGGTGCCGCCCATAACAAAAGACACAAGCTCAACAACCACGTTGACGATCGCATCGGGCTACATTACTGCACTGCGCCGGTTCGCTAAAGGTGTTGCGGCTTAAACCATCGGTGCAGCATCACCGCCGACTACCCTAGAATTTAATTTGGACCTGGGTCCGAGCGATATGCGCTGTGGACTTTTCGTATGAGCGGGTATCAGCCGTGCCCGCTGCGCTGGTATTGGTGCGGTTGGCGTGTTGATACGCAACCGTGAGTTCAACTTCGCCGGCAATGTGCCATTCGACGCCAGCTTCGATGTCATCGAGTTCGACGCGCGGTGCATTGCGCTCCGATTTGTAACCGCCCCGATAGTAGCCGTAGCGTGCAAACGGAATCACTTCGTGACCGCTACAGCCTTTCCACCGATACATCAACATCGCGTAGCCACCATGAATGCGCGATGCATCGACGCTGGTTTGGGCCGCGTTCAGGGTTGGCCCACGACCCACATTCCACTCCGCTTGAAAGCCAATCGGTCGCGGATACACCACCACCGTTACCGCCGCCCGCGCATCGACGACACCGGTTTTATTGCCGGTATCAAGAGTGCCAGCCGGTTTGACTGCTGGGCCGATACCAAGCGGGCTGATCGCCGACGACAACACGCCATACTTTCCCCAATAACCGCCGACTGCAAATTCCATTTTTTGGCCGCCGAACTGCAACGGTGCCACCGCGCGCGCAACCACATGCAGGCTGGAATTCTGCTCACGAAATGAGCCGCCTTGCCCAGCGTACGCACCGAGCGCAAGCACACCGTAGTTGCCGGAGCCTTTTTCGCCGTCATCGACCGCGTGCTTGAAAAAATCCTGGGCAAATTTTGGCGTCCAGTAGAAAAATGCGCCCAAGTCGCGTTCGTTTTTCGCGGCACTGTTGAGCGCATCACTGCGATCGAGCGGTAACCGATTTTGCGACGACTGCAAGTTCTCAAAGCCAAACGGCACTTTGGATTGGCCCAAGCGTACGCGGTATTCTTTTTTGCGATCGAAGTGAACATCGGCGTACCAATCGCGAA
>JAYWHS010001242.1:0-6333 GCA_043777635.1 Kofleriaceae bacterium
CCCGCTGGTGCGCGCCGGCTGTGCTTCGATAAGCTGGTTGCGATGGTCGAAGAAATTCCAGCCATTGCCACCGTTGGCTTCAACGCGGCAGCCGCCTTCGTGCAGCAAAGTATGATGAGCACTACATAACAACATGAGGTTCGACAGCGCGGTTTCGCCGCCGTTGGCCCAATGCTTGATGTGATGGCCGTCAACGTAGCGGCTGTGCGTGCAACCAGGGAAACGGCACGAACTATCACGCAGCCGCAATGACGCTTGATTGCGGCGGAAATTGTACGAGATTTACGACCTATAGACAGTGGCTGGCTGTGCGCGTCGACGTGCGCAACTACAATGCCGGCATCACAGCACAATCGTCGCGCAGTGGACGCGGCAATGACTTCGCCATCGGCCATCATGGCGAGATTCGCCGGTTCCGCAGAACCGCGCAGGCCATCAAGTGGCACGGTGACGATGATTTCGATCGGCGTGCGCTGCGGTCGGTTTCCACGCATGCGATCCTGGAAAATGCCCATCAGTACATCGGCACGTTGCTGACCACGGTCGGCAGCCGATGGTGCTTTCGCGGTTGGCGGTTCCGCGGGAGTCTGGTCAGCCGTCGACGAACTTGCGGAAGCCGGTTCCGCACAGGGCGGTTCCGCGGGAGTCTGGTCAGCCGTCGACGAACTTGCGCAAGCCGGTTCCTTATCAGCCGGTGCCGTCTGAGGTGATGCTGCCGGAGGCTGATCCGTCACTGCGGGTGCTTTTGCAATCCCAGCATTGAGCGCTGCCCAAACAATCGCCGCTTCATCGCTGGCCAAGACCACTTCAAACTTCACCATGCCGTTGTCGAGACTGCGCCGCGTCACCGTGCGCTGCGCCGCAACGTGTGCGGCAAGTACTGCTCCTGACATTGTTCCAGCCGCCGCGCCAATGTGCACATGACAGCGCGCCTTGTACCCGCCATCCCGAAGCAACGTCGAATTCCCGAATTGTCGTTAACAACCGATGCATCGCAGCGTCGATATGCGCTGACATTTCAGCGATTTGATCCCCCAGCACATCGACATCAATCGCCACCTTCATCTCTGCACCGTGTTGCATAAAAACACTCTATCACCTGTTTTTTTGACGCTGCCGCTGGCTCACTGCGCCACGAAACACCACTGCAACCAAAAAAACCGCTCACACATCCCATCGGCCCGTGCCACCCACCTCGCAGTCTTGCGCGAGCGTTTAACGAGCTGCTCGTGGGCACTGCAATTCTTTACTAAAAAACACGTCAATACAAATCGAAAAATATTTCTCAAATTCCAAAATATTATGTCCGAAAACCGGACATATACCCATGCCCGCCACCAACGGCGCAATCCCAGTCTTCGCCATCAAATGCCCGCGACGCGACGGCGGCGCATCAGGCAACGTGCGAGCACAAACCTACGCGGCCGCGCGGCCAACCGCAGTGGATTCGTGCAAGCTCCACCTCGCTCCCTCCGGAGCCGCCGTGAGCCGACCGTTTACCTGACCATCCTCAACGGAAGTAGACATCTTGGGAGCGTGCTGGGACATTCCGGGGCAACTTTGAGCGCTGTGGCCGTGGCGTCAACGCGGGCTTATCGTCGTTGATATCGGCCCCGCAACCGCAGCGACCGGCGCACTCAACGGCGAGACTCGCCCAAACCCATCGACCCAGGCTAACGCGACTTTTTCCTTGTTGAGTGGCGAGCGCGCACCGGGCTGTAAGATGCCACAATGACCAGCGTCTTCGAACACTTCGAGGCTCAGCATTTTGTCATGGATGTCCGGTATCCGGACGAACGATAGCGCCAGCGGCGCAGCCTTCGCGGTGCCGACGCCGTAAACGATCACCGCGACAGCCTCGGGTGGAGCCGCCACTACTACCGCCGCGAGGACGCGTTGTGAGCTGCCCCGAAAGTTTGGGGTCGCTGACAACGTAACCGTGGTTAGCCCTGGTGCCGGCATGGTGTTCGGGCCAGCCAAAGTATCTTGCGAAAATGTGCCAAGGACTTTGCCCTTGGCGTTGCTCAGCATGAGCTTACCGACGGCAGCTGCTGGCTTATACACACTGAGCCCGGGCGCCAGGGCGACCCGCGTGAGCTTGATTTTAGTTTTGTCCTTTACGTTCTTTTTGTTGGCGATAACTCGCCACGTCGGTTGATCGGATGCATCGCCCGATGCTGTCGGCGTGGCTTTGGGATCATAGGTCCAGCCCACCAAGATGCCACCGTCTGGGGGCAGCACGGTGCTGCGCGTAGTCAAGACCAGGCCGCCATACGATGGCATGGCGCAACTGGCATTGGCCGTCGACGGTACAAGCAATGCCACATTAAGGAACCCTAGCGCCGCAAGCGCCACCCATGAATTTCGTCGCATGCGTCAAGCCAAGCAGGCGGCCTCGACCGCTTCCAAGTGAAATGTCAGCTAGCCAAAGAACGATTGCGAAGGCTGCGGATTACCTTGGCGGCGCTCAAGCTCAGCGTTGAAAAAGCCGCCGACGTTGATGCTGATGATGGAAAAATAGAACCACAACAACACCACAACCACCGTGCCAAACGAGCCGTAGAACAACTGATAGTTGGCAACTTGATCGACCCAAAGTGATAACAGCCAGGACACCAGCAGCCATAGGCCAGTCCCAGCGATCGCGCCAGGCCAAATGACGTGGGCTTTGCCTTGGCGAGGCGCTGGCAGCAGCCGATACAGCACCACTTGGCCGATGAGCACGGAGATAAATAACAAGGGCCAGCGGATGGTGAGCGTGAGTTCGTTGAAGATATGATTTTTCGGCAACACCGCCCGCAGTGCTGGCAATGCGACGAGCACCACTGCGAACACCATCATGCCGAGCATCGTGGTCGTCGCAAAAAACAAGGTGATGGCGAAGCGCTGCATCATGGGTCGACGATCGCGCACGCGGTAGGCTTGATTGAGCGAGGTCATGAGCGCGTCGATCGCACCGCGCGCCGAAAACAGCGCGACCAGGGTACTGCCCGCGAGCGCCAACCCAAGTTCTCCGCTGGAGCGATCGGCTTGGCGTTTGAGTTGTTCAGCGAGAAAACTCACGACGGCATTGGGTAAAACCCGTTCGAGACCTGCTAAGTGGGACTGGATCGCGTGTGGGTCGGCAATCAAGCCATACAACGACACCACGGCCGCCATCGTTGGAATCGTTGCGAGAATCGCAAACAACGCGGTGCCGGCGGCGAGCACCGGCGATTGGCCTAACAGCGCCGATTTGGCAGCGATAACCCACGACGTTGAGTTCAGTCGGTGCAGAAACCGACCGATGAAGCCGAGGCGGTGGAGTGGGTGCAGCTTGGTCAACGAGCTATGCTTTCAACTTTTCTGCGGCAATGCACGTAGTTTGATGGCCGAAACGCTGCAGCGACTAGTTTAGCGATGCTGGGCAAACATCCGCAGGCCAAATTGTCCGGCGGGTGAGGCCCGCCACGCTGCAATTTCGGCTTGAGCGTCGCTTGGGAAAACCTGGGGACCAGCTACGCCAAAATGTTGTTCGGGCGGCACTAACACGGGCGCCGCCAGCGCAGCGAACGTTACGTCGGCAATCGAAAACGCGTCACCAACCAGAAAGGGTCGGCCGTCAGCGAGTAGCGCGGTGACATGTGCGAACACCGTGGCAATTTTCTCACGGGACCGCTGGGCGCCGGCAGCGTCGATCTTTAGGCCACGCTTAATAACGCCAGCGGCCAGTGGGCGAAACAATTTGAACGCGCGAGCTTGCCACGCTGGCACCCCTTGTTGGGTGATTTCGAGCATCAGTGCTTTGTTAGGCAGCAAATAAAAATACGCCCATCGTCGGGTGGCTGGGCCCAGTTGTTGGTCGAACATCTCTTCAAGCGCCAACGCTTCGGCCCGCAGTGAAAGGTCTACCGGCAACAATGCGCCCGGGCGCTGGGTATCGGCCCATGCCACGATCGATGTGGAGTCTGCGACGATTGCGCTGTCTACAACGAGTGCAGGCACCGAGGTGCCAGCGCCGATGCGTTTGGTGGCGCGGCGTGAAAAGATCGGCAGATGGCCTTGTTCATGGTATGCGACGCTGACGCGATCGAGCGCCCACCGGGCCTTTTCGCAATAGTGTGAAAATGGGATCGTGACTAACTCGACGCGCATTGCGGTAGTGTACGCGAAGTCTATGATTGACTCGCATTGTCACCTCGATATCGCAGCGTTTGATCTTGATCGCGCTGCGGTGGTAGCGCGGGCACAGGCTGCCGGCGTGATCGGTATGTTGGTGCCGGCCATTCGCCCAGCGACCTGGCCCACGTTGGGCACGCTTGCTGGGCGGTATGAGGGTGCAGGGTGGCGCACTGCCTTTGGGATCCACCCGCAGATTGTGCCGTCACTTGAAATCGGCGAATTTGCATTGACCACATCGGTTGACGCCTTTTGTCAGGCGCTCGTTGGCGCTGACCGCGCTGCGCAATCGCAAGGTGCCGAGCCGATGGTCGCGGTCGGTGAGTGTGGCCTTGATGGTGGCACGGCGATGTTCGAGCGCCAAGAACAGTTGTTTCGCTTGCAGCTGCGAGCGGCGCGCGAATTGAAACTGCCGGTGGTTGTGCATGTGCTGCGCGCCCACCACCGCGCGCCAGCCATCATGCGTGAAGAGTGCATCGATACCGTCGGTGGCATCATGCACAGTTACTCTGGCGGTACAGATTTGCTCGGCGTGTATCGGGATCTTGGGATGGCATTTTCGTTTGCAGGCCCGGTGACGTTTCCTGGTTCGCGCCGGCCCTTGGGTGCCGCTATGCAAGTGCCGTTAGATCTACTATTGGTTGAAACCGATGCACCAGACCAAGCGCCAGTGCCGCATCGAGGTACTCGCAGCGAACCGGCCCATGTCGTCCATACCTTGGCCGCGATCGCCGCCGCTCGAAATATCGATGCTACGGAACTCGCAGCGATCACCGCTGCAACCACCCTTCGGGTCCTACCGGCTTGGCGTAGCGAAAAACATCGTGCTTCGATTGGGTAATCATGTTTCACCCGTTCGTGCCGAGAGTCAGTCCCCCCGTGGTTGCCAAGCGGTTTTCCAACGCGAAAGTGCCCTCACACGGCAGCAACTGGGTGACTAGTGTCCTTGCCGGCAATAACAGCAGACTTACCCTCGGCGTTGTTGAGTTGCATAATTACAGCCACTTAGCTCTGCGTCGAATTGGCCCCGACCTTGCTCTGCTGGTTGCCATGAAACGCATTACCAACCTGAGCGTCCTTTCGGCAATCGTTCTTTCTGCAACCCTCACTGGCTGCGTGGCCGATGAAGCAGAAGGTGAAGACGGCATTGACGATGTTGGTGTTGCCTCGGGTAAAGCCGATGGTACGGCGTTTTCTGCCTGCGAGCTTAAAGCCGTAGTCACCATGCTTAACGGTGGCGCGACGCTCGAAACCATCCGCAACACCGGCGTTTCTAAACGTTCAGCTACCCGCATTGTGCAAGCGCGCGATGGTGGCGATAAAAAATTCGGCACAGCCGATGACAAATTGTTCGCTGATATTCAAGCCGTTGACGCAGTGCCCTACGTCGGCGCAGCTACGATTAAAGCACTGGTTGATTCGGTTGCTGATTCATGCGCAACGCCGGCCGACATCTTTGCCGAAGCTCGCGATGTGAACAAATTGGTAGTCCGGTTTCCGGCTGGCACCCCAGCACCAGCAAACTATGCGTATCCAAACGGCGGTGGCGAATTCTCGCTCAATGGCACTGAGTTTTGGCAAAAATGGGAAGGCGGCCAGAACCCAACGTATTCCTACAGCGCCGGCAGCGAAGCTGGCAAATTGTGCATGCAAGCCTCGGCTATTCGCTTTGAAGCGATCATGAAAAATGCGCCAGCAGAACTTAAAAAACTCAACGCCGACAGCAATTGGTCGGGTTCGTTCTTTAACTGGAATGACGACTACGTCAAATCCACCCGTGATGGTGGCCAAGCAACGCTGTGGGCATGGCGCACCAGCTTGATCAAATGGATCAGCACGACGCACAAAGACGGTAGCTGCGAATTGCCTACGTTAGAAATTGTTAAACGCGCAGCAATCAATTGTTTGGCAACTGCGGCCCGCGACGGTAAAGAAATCCAAGGCTGCCAAGACTAAGCGAAAGCCCAACGTCATCCCGCCGTTGCGATGGCGCCCAGGTTCAACGCGCATCCAGCGCGTTTTTTTTTGCGCTCGCGACAGCGGCCTACATCCGACGGCGGACGGCGGACCCGAAAGTCCGGCAGTCCGCAAGTCCGCAAGTCCGCAAGTCCGCAAGTCCGCAAGTCCGCAAGTCCGCAAGTCCGCAAGTCCGCAAGTCCGCAAGTCCGCAAGTCC
>JAYWHS010001243.1:0-1897 GCA_043777635.1 Kofleriaceae bacterium
AGACAATGCCACATCGATCACGCTGGGGTGGCCCTGCCTCTTCCAATTGCTTTCCAGCCGACGCACGCGTGATAACGTTGCAGCTATGTCACGCACTAGAACACCGATCAGTTTAGATCCGGAGCAAAATCGCGGGGTTAGCGACGGGATCGACATTCGCTGAGGCCCGTGATCCACTGGTGTGATGACAACTCCACGTTGGGCGCCGCCAGTCGCATACAGTCGGCGGGAAAACATGATCGTTAAGCGCATCGGCAAAACGCGCAAGCTCTTTGTGTTTTTGCGGGCGCATCGTTTGGCATTTTTCGACGACGTCTTGCAAGCCAAGCTTGCCGGCATGTATCGCGGTGCGGGTAAAGTCCCGGTCCCACCTGCGCTGCTCGCGATGGTCGTCTTGCTGCAAGCGTATATGGGTATCTCTGACGCGGAAGCAGTGCAACTTAGTGTGCTCGATGCCCGCTGGCAACTCGTGCTCGACACACTCACCGATGACGCGCCGCCCTTTTCGCAAGGTGCACTAGCGGATTTCCGGCAGCGGCTCATCCGGCACGAACTCGACACCGAATTGCTGGCGCGCACCGTCGAAATTGCAACGCAAGCGAGCGGTTTCGATCCGCGCAAGCTGCCCAAGACCTTGCGGCTCGCGGTTGACTCGGCACCACTTGAAGGTGCCGGCCGGGTCGAAGACACGCTTAATTTACTTGGCCACGCCGCGCGCAAAATCGTGATGTGTGCCGCCGCCTTGCTCGATACAACCGTCGAAGCCGTGGCCTCGGCCGCAGGTATTCCAGTGTTGCTGGCACCGAGCATCAAGCGCGGCTTAGATCGCGAGTGGGGCCCCGACGGTGCCATGCGCGACGCGGTGACACTGTTGGTGGCGCAGCTCGATGTGCTCGAAACCTGGCTCAACCACACGTTCGCTGGCGCGCTCGCGCAGCCTCCGCTCCAACCGCTGCTCGCGACGCTGCATCAACTCCGGCACCAAGATCTTGAGCCCGATCCCGACGGTGGCGGCGTGCGGATCCGTGAAGATTGCGTCCCAGATCGCCGCATTTCCATCGAAGATCCGGATATGCGGCACGGTCGCAAAAGTAAATCGACGCGCATCAAAGGCTACAAACAACACATCGCGATCGATCTCGACACCCAGCTCATTGTGGCGTGTGTCGTCGCCCCCGCGAATCAACCAGAGTATCACGCGCTCGCACCGATCCTCGAACAACTCACGCATGCGCAACGTACCGTTACAGAATTAAATATCGACCGGGGCTACATCTCCAGCCCGGCAATCTCCACCCTGCAGCGACGTGGCGTGCAGATTTTCTGTAAGCCTTGGGTCGCAAAGAATGACAATGGTCAGTTTACCAAGGCTGACTTCCACCTCGATTTTCGACGCAACACGGTGACGTGCCCGGCAGGCGAGGTACGACCCATCGTGCTAGGCAAGAAGCTTTCGTTTGGCCGCCGAACGTGCGAACCGTGTGCGTTGCGGGATCAGTGCACGGTCGACACATGGCATGGTCGTCAATTTTCGGTTCGCCACGACGAACCACTGCAGCGCAAATTTCGCGCGTTAATCGCCACACCGACGGGCCGCAACATCTTACGGCGCCGCGTAACCATCGAACACCGCCTGGCACATGTAACTCGGCGCAAGGGCCACCGCGCGCGGTATCGCGGTACCCGCAACAATCTTTTCGATCTGCGTCGCACCGCCGCCATTGAAAATCTCATCGTGTTGCAGCGTCGAGAATTTCTCAATGCCGCGTAATCACCCAGATTCTAAACCGTTCGGTGTTCTAGCTCGATTCGAGTAGCGCTCGCGGTGGCCCTGGGTTTGTCAACGGCTAGCGCAACCGGTTGTGCCCGACAAGCCACCAATCGCCAGGTCGCGTAT
>JAYWHS010001244.1:0-6305 GCA_043777635.1 Kofleriaceae bacterium
GAATTGTTTTGGCCCAAGGTTCGGACCTTAGCCAACAAAACTCCCGCACCTGCCGTGATCGGCTCGGCCACAACCTCGACGCCGCCAACCAAATCTGGCGACAACAGCAGCACATAGTTACCGTTGATGTCGGTATCAACCACGGTTGACACATCAGATCCGACGGTATCGTCAGCCCACCGGCCGCGCGCGGATACCCGATAGCCAGGCAAGCCAACGCCATTGGCGTCGGTGATTTTACCTGCAAGCGTGGGCAACGTTGTGCTGCCCACGGTGAAGTCGCGGCGTGTGTCGGCAGGTGCATCAATCGTGGTGCGCAGTGGCGGCAATACAGCGCGGCGCGGCGCCGCATCAATCGAGGTACTCTGTGAATTAGGAATGACGGTCACTTGATACGGTTCATCACCCAATGCACGGTTGGTCCGAGGCACTTTAATTTCGTACTTCACGGTGTTGTTGGCGCCGAGTTCAACGTTGACCACCGAGCGAAACGGCGGGGCCCCAGGGATGCGCGACGGCCGGGTTATCACGATCGACGACCCCTGCATGTCGCCACATGGCAGCGGCGGCGTGCAGATGAACGTCAACTGCCCCGATATGGTGACTGGTAAATCGACCACCAAGTCACCCAACCATCCGTGGTCGGACATGGTGAATTCCCGATATTCCGCTGGCACACGATTTTGCGCACTGGCTGGCGGCCCCACAATGGCGGAGAATTTACCTTCGGGTGGATTGCCCCAGCAAACACCCTCGTCGCAGACTTCACCCTCGGCTTGGTTGCAATCGCTATCCAGTTCGCATGCGGGCACCGATGCTGCTGGCAATGACAGACATCCTACGGTCAGTGTGGCCGTGCCGACTGTGGCGACCATGAACAATCTGGCGGCATTGATCGGACTCATATCTGTGGCTCCTGGCAACGTAAAAAGAACTGCCAGTGCGTTGAAAGCCCGTCCGTTGGCATCGCGCGAAAACGCGGCGTGCCGGTGTCGAGCGGCTCGCGATCAAACACTTCGATCCACATCAGTCGTTCGTTGCCAACATCAGCCTGTTGGCAAACCCCGCCGACATCGCAGGTCACTGTGCGCCGGGTTTGACCGGTAGCCGGAGCTAGGCACGCGGCGCGAGCCGACGTGGCGTCAGGCCGATTGTAGTCGATGAACACCCGCACGTACGAGGTATCCGCAGCGTCGGTTTCAAGCAGCGTTACCGACACCGTGCCGGTACCGCGCGAGAAAATGACAGGGCCAGGTTCGGTAAGGTCTTTGGTGGCTTCGTCACGAATCGACAAGATTACCGGCGGCGAGTTCGCGCCGGCGTCGGGGAGATCTAGCGCCAGTGGTGGCGGGATGACACAGCTCATGACTGTGAAAGCTAGAAGCACAAGCCAGGCCAGGTTTGTAAGTAGCCGTAAACATTTGTCAAATGTGTATTCCGGCAGAGGCTGATCCCGCCTGTATACCGACATTTGGGTCGCACTGTGATGCACGATGTTCACGATCTGGCTCATTCCGACGGCGCTCCATCACCGTCGGACTCTTTTTCCAAGTGCCGAAAAATGGTCCGTGGATCAACCCCGAGGTCGCGGGCGGTCTTGGTGCGGTTACCATTGTTGAGCGCTAGAATGTCGTTGATGTAGTCGCGCTGAAATTTGTCTTTGGCATCCGACAGCGTAAGGATGGTGGGCAGTGCGTCGGCCGACAGGCCTAGATCATCGGGGCCAATCACCGTCGACTCGCAAAGCACGATGGCTTTTTTGATGCGGTTTTCAAGTTCGCGAATGTTGCCTGGCCAGGAGTGTTTGCGAATGGCAACACTCGCATTGGGCGATAGCCCTTTGATGCGTGAATCGTACTGTTTCGAATAGTGCGACAGCATGTACCGGGCAATCACCACCACGTCGTCGCCGCGATCACGCAGCGGCGGCAAGTGCAAATTGACGACGTTCAGGCGGTAGTACAAGTCTTCGCGGAATCGACCACCGGCAATTTCTTTTTCAAGATCGCGATTGGTGGCTGTCAGAATTCGGATGTCGACCGATTCGGGCCGGGTGTCACCGACTCGATACACCACGCGTTCTTGAATGGCGCGTAGCAATTTAACTTGCAGCTCAAGTTGTAACTCGCCGACTTCGTCAAGAAACAGGGTGCCAGTGTCGGCCGCTTGGAATTTGCCAAGCTTGTTAGCCGTGGCACCGGTAAAAGCGCCGCGGACGTGGCCGAATAGTTCTGATTCGAGCAGATTCTCTGGAATTGCGCCGCAGTTGATGGTGATAAACGGCTTGCCGGCGCGCGGCGAGCGGCCGTGAATTTCGCGTGCGATGAGTTCTTTGCCGGTGCCGGTTTCGCCGGTAATTAGCACCGAGATATCGGTGCTAGCGATTTTTTCGACCTTGCGAAACACTTGCTGCATCGGCGCACTGGTGCCGACGATTTCCCCAAACCGTGACTGTTCAAGTTTTTCCGACAGACGTTTGTTGTCAACGCGCAGCTCGTTGAGCAACAAAGCGTTGGCGACAATGAGCGAGGCTTGCGCTGAAAACACGGTGACGGCACGCATGGTGTCTTGTTGGAATAGCTCACGGATGGAGTCATTACCCACGTAGATCAAGCCGAGGAGTCGCCCCCGATCGAGCAGCGGCACACAAATGACGCTCGATACTTTGAGTTGCATCACGCTTTTGGCGGAGGCAAATTCATCGTCGCGCATAGCGTCGGATACAATAACCGGCTTGTGCGAACGCACGACTTTGGCGATGATGGAATCGGACAGTTGCGACACCGCGTCGGCAATGTTTTCGCGCCGAATGTTACGCGCCACCTTGATGTCTAGGTCATCGCCTTGGGCCAAGATGAGAAAACCCTTATCGGCACTGGTGATTTCAATGATCGCGTCCATCAGCGACTCTAATAATTCGCTGAGATCGCGTTGATGCATCAAACGTTCGGAGAATTCGTAGAGCTTTAAATAGGCATCCACATCGGCGACGGTGGACGCCGCTTCATTTTCGACTGGCGGGGCTTCGTCGATCAACGCAAAGCGCATTTCACAGTTGCCAATTACCAGTCGATCGTCATGGGTCAGTTTGTGCTTGCCGCGTTTTTTACCGTTAACGGTAACTTCGAGTTTCCGACCCAGGGTTTGAATCGTGTACATCTGGCCATCGAATTGAATCGACGCATACGACTCGGCGACCAACGGGTCAGGCAACACGATGTCGTTGTCGCGGCCCGAGCCGATCGAGGTGATCTTTTTATACAGATGATACACCGAGGGCGCGTGCCCTGGACTTTGTAAACGAAGCGATGGCATTAGAAGACTCCCCACAGCGAAAGGCCACCACCGCCGTCGAGCACGGCAGGGCTAACGTGATATTCAAGGTTGGTTGTGGCAGTGTTGTTGCGTGCCTTGCCTGGTGCTGGCGGCGCCGGCGGCATTAGCGTATCGTCGCTGGAAACCTGGACGCGTGGCTGGTACTTCACCAGCGAGTCGACCACGCCCCACGCCATGAGCCCTAAAAATGCTGCACCTGTGCCGATTTCAATTTGTTGCAATCGCCGGGCAAAGCTGGCGTCTTCGGGGGGCACCCTTCCGCCATAGCCGTACTTACCTACCAGATACAGCCAAATTCCCAGCGAGGTGCCACCCGTCGCTAATTGCGTGCCAGCAAAAAAAATGCCCTTGCCAACCTGGCGATTTTGAAACTGGCCAGCACCAAACGGCACGAAGTTTACGTAGTACGACCGCACCTCATACACGATGAGACTTTCGCGGTACTTGCGCAAGCGCTCTCGCTCCTCGGCTAGTGCGCGAGTCTCGGCGTCACGTAGATTGCGGGCTGCTAAGGCCGCCTTGGTTTGTTCAAAATGGCGGATGGTTTCGGATGAAAACAACAGCGGATCAAGCGTCACCTCGTTCGACAAAAATATCGCTTGTTCAAATTCGCGTGTTGCCGTGACTCGGTCGCTGGTTTCGAAACTACAGGCACCCAACAACGTGTGAGCTTCGATCAAGTCATTGCTATTGGCTAGCCGCGGGGTTGGGTACAATAAAAAATTCAACGTCGGTAGGGCTGCCGCGAAATTGCCGGCGCGAAAGTGCTGGCGTGCATTGACCAGCTCGTCGGCTGGTGCTGCGCTCACCGTCGAGTTCGCAAGCAGATATCCGAAAAAAATCAACAATGCGGCGAAGTTGCTTAGCGCAGCGCGCATGTGACCTCACGATTGTCGGCGGGCCGCAGGGTGACTACCTGACGATCGATGCCTTCGCCGACGAATTCAACCGTTACTCGTCGGGTGGTGTTGGTGGTTTCACCGAACGGGATGATCCATGGCTGGCCGAGCGTCGCCATCCGGTCGTCGATGCGCACGCTGAGCGCTTTGCTGCATGTAGGGGTAAGTTGTGCGGGTAAAAACGCCAATGCAATGGGCACAATGGTATTGGCATCGGCCGGCGTAATGACCCGACTTTTAGCCTCGCAACAGGCATCATTTCGAACTGCGACACGCACTGGTCCGTCGGTAATGGTAATGGCCTGGCGACCACCAACTGCAACCTGCCACGGGCCATTGTCGATACTGTATTCCGAGGTCGGTGGTGAGATAGACAGGGTTGCTATCAGGGCAACCGGCCGTGCTGGTGCGGCATCCATTTCGCGTCGGGCGTCGCGGTTTGGCCGCATGATGGCACTCATTGCGGCATCCGCCCGATC
This sequence comes from Kofleriaceae bacterium, assembly GCA_043777635.1. Classification (GTDB taxonomy): domain Bacteria; phylum Myxococcota_A; class Polyangia; order Haliangiales; family Haliangiaceae; genus JABFXX01. The sequence continues at coordinate 4,715 of JAYWHS010001244.1, forward strand.
GGCTAACGGACTCGGCGCAGCGTCGGCCGCAACCGCTACAATGGCGACGGCATCGATGAGTGTGGGCGGGCTTACTGCATTCGACGCATCTAGGTCGCCTGCGTTAGCGAGGGCGGGGCGGGCACCGTCGTGTTCGATTGCATTGGCGTTCTCTTCATCGCCGGCAGTCAGGCGCCCGTGGACGAAAACCGTGGCTGCAACCGCTGCTGCCATGCCCATCCCAACGAGCACCATCGTCCGTGTGGTGCGGCGTCGGCGCATTTGTCGCAACGTCATCAGCACATCATGATTTGCCGGTTCAATTGCCAAGACTCGATCGAACGTATCCAGCGCTGCAGTCGAGTTGCCGCTGGCGAGCTGAGCTTTGCCGTGGCGTGCGAGATACGCCGCTAATCGCGGCCCGAAGGCCCGCTCAAAACCTGGTGGGTCGGCAAAATACGCGGCCAATTCCATTGTCGGATTTTCAATGCCACTTTCAGTAATGTATGTCGCAAGTGCAACACGCATTTCGGCGACGCTTTGAAAGCGATCATTGGGATTGACTGCCATCGCGCGCAAGATGATTCGCCCAAGCTGATTGCCGATCGCAGGATTGACGTGGCGTGGGTCGGTGAAGCGTCCTTCCACAATACGCTTGAGTACTTCATGTGCGTTCTTGCCTGAGAACGGCAGTTGTCCGGTGCACAGTTGATACAGCACCGTGCCCAAGGCAAATATGTCGGTGCGATAGTCGATCGGTTTGCCATCGACATGTTCAGGCGCCATATACGCCGGCGATCCCAACAGTTGGCCGGTAACCGTCAGCCGCTCTAAATCCACCATGTGGGAAATCCCAAAATCCATGAGCTTGATGGCACCGTCGCGGCGAATCATGACGTTTTCCGGCTTGATGTCACGATGCAAAATCAACGCATCGTGAGCATGCGCGACCGCACCAGCGATTTCTAACGCGATGAGTGCTGCGATCTCCGGAAAGCCAAGCGGCTGCGAGGTCACAAATTGTTTGAGGGTTTGACCGTCAATGAACTCGGTGACAATGTAGCTGGCGTCGACGCGCGCATCGTGCGCGCCTGAATAATCGTAAATTTCCAAAATGTTGGGATGGCGCAATTTGGCGACGGCGCGAGCTTCGCGTGCGAATCGATCTCGCGCTTCTTGTGATTCAGCCAAATGGCTATGCAGTACTTTGACGGCGACGTCACGACCAAGGCTTTGGTCGAGCGCGCGGTACACCACCGACATGCCACCTTGACCAACGCGGCCGAGTAGCCGGTATTTTCCCAGCTCGGTGCCAACATCAAAAAGTGGTGCTGCGGAAGAAGTCATAACGAGTACGAACCCCGGCCGTCGTGTCATAGCACGTAACCTGATTCGCAACGGTCGCAAATGTTGGTCAATATGCTGATTTACATGAAAAATTAGAGCGTTAGCGATAGCCGTGGCAAGGTCATGCTGACAGCCCTGTCGCACTGCGAAAGGTTCAACGCAAACAGCGCTGGCCTACTGGTGGTTGTGATCACCAGGTGCTTTAGAGTTGGTCGCACCTTGACAGTTTCGGGTTGCCTGAAGTACCTAGTCGCCGACTGTTTCA